>JAQTVS010000192.1 GCA_028706735.1 Thiomonas sp. | reverse complement strand
CTTCGAGAGATCGAGTGGTGCCGGCCCCTGCTCGCGAATATCGTGGCCGATGATCGATGCGTCGAGCAGGCCGGCGATCTGCCCCATCACCTCAGTGATATCCGGCGGGTTCGGATTCAGCTTGGCGCGAATCGCCTCCGCCAGGGTGCTGAGTCCTGCAACCCTGGAGGCGAACTCCAACGCCGCCGGGTCCGGTTTGACTGCCCGGTAGAGCGTGCTGACCAGCCGCTCATGACCAAAGAAGGCACTGCGCAGGGGGTCGGGCGAGATCAGCGCGTTCATGCCGTCATGGATGCGCTGCAGGCGCTCCATGCTGCCGGCGTCCAGCACTTCGATGGTGTCGAGATTCACCCCATGCGCGGCGCAGAACGCCGTGGCGTCGGTCACCGCCTGGCGCAGTTCCTTCACCAGGCGCTGCTTGTCCTGCACCGGGCTCTCGCCGTCCTTGCCAGCCCCGTAGATGGCCAGCGCCTTCTCCAGTGAGGCGAAGACGTTGGCATAATCGACGATCACGCCGCTGTGCTTGCCCGGGAACACTCGGTTGGCACGGGCGATGGTCTGCATCAGGGTGTGGTTGCGCATCGGCTTATCGAGATACACCGTCGAGCAACTCGGCGCGTCGAATCCGGTCAACCACATGGCGCAGACGAACACTAGTCGCAGCGGGTCCTCGGTGTCCTTGAACTTCTCGTCCAGTGGCGGCTGTGAGGTGTTCATGCGCTTGCGGTGCGGCTCGATGTCCAGGCCCAGCTTCTGCATCTGCTGGATTTCATTCTGCCCGGGTGAGACGATCACCGCCATGTCGGTGGTGGTCAGCACCTCCAGCCGCTGCTTCAGTTCGGCCCTGCGTGCATCGCGCCGCGCCTGCTCCGGCGTCATCTCGCTGCCGCCCGGTCGATAGGCCAGTTCGCCCAGTTCCTTCTGCACCCGCGCCGTTTCCTCGGACCAGTACCTCCGAACCTTGTCGTACATGCGCAGCGCCGTGGCCTTGTCGATGGACACCACCATCGCCTTGCCCACGAAGCCCCGCCCCAGGAAGTGCCGCACGATGTCCTTCGCCACCGTGTCGAGCCTGTCGTCGCGGGTGATCAGGTGGTATTGCCGCCCGAGCACGCCCTCCAGCTTCGTCTGCTGGTCGTCGTCAAGGTCGGCATCCTCGATCAGTCGGTAAAGGTTGTCGTTCAGGTCCGGGTTGATCAGTTGCAGTTCCGGAGTCCGGTTCTCGTAGAACAGCGGCACCGTGGCGCCGTCCTCGATGGACTGCTGGAAGTCGTAGATCGACACGTAATCGCCGAACACTTCCTTGGTGCGCTGCTCGCCCGCGATCAGCGGCGTGCCGGTAAAGGCCAGGAACATGGCCCTGGGCAGTGCGGCGCGCATATTCAGCGCCAAGGTGTCGTACTGGCTGCGGTGGGCCTCGTCGGTCAGCACGATCACGTCAGATCGGTCGCACAGCAGTTCCGGGCTCTGGAATTTCTGGATGAGTGTGAACACGTAGCGGTGGTTGCCGCGCAGCAGATCGCGCAGATGCGCACCGCTGCCCGCATGGCAGGCGTCACCCTCGGCCTCGCTGACCGCACCCGTCGTCTTGAACGTCTTGGCGATCTGATCGTCCAGTTCCATGCGGTCGGTCACGACCACAAAAGTCCAGTTGCCGGCCAGCTTGCGCAGCACCTTCTGCGCGAAGAACACCATGGAAAAGCTCTTGCCGCTGCCCTGCGTCTGCCAGAACACGCCGCCGCGCCCGTGACCCAGCTTGCGGGCCTCAAGCATGGAGGCGATGGCGTTATTCACGCCAAGGTATTGGTGGTTCTGGCCGAGGATTTTGACCAGCCCGGCCTTGTGTTCGGAAAACAGCGTGAAGTTCTCGACCAGATCGAGCAGGCGGGTGCGGTCGCAGGTGCCGCGCAGCATCACGTCCAACGACACGCGGCGGGGCTCGTCCTCGCGCTCGATCCGCTTCCACTCCACCCAGCGTTCCCAGTCCGCGGTGAGCGATCCGACCCGGCTGTCGGTGCCGTTACTGGCGATGAGCAGCGCGTTGCTCCAGAACAGCGCCGGAACCTGCTGCTTGTAGTGGGTGAGGTTCTCATCGAATGCGGCGCGCGCCGGCACGCCGGGCTTCTTCAGTTCGATCACCACCCAGGGCAGGCCATTGACGAAGCCGACCAGATCGGGGCGGCAGGTGTAGAGGTTGCCGACCACGCTGAACTGGCTGACCAGCAGGAAGTTGTTGTTGTCGGGGTGTTCCCAATCCACCACGCGCAAGCGTTCGGTCTTCTGCCCACCGTGTTCATGGTTAGGCACCGACACCGTGATGCCCTCCTTGAGCAGCCGGTAGACCTCGCGGTTGGCCGCCTCCAGGCTCATGGCCGAGCGGTCGCGCGTCAGCGCGTCGACGGCGGCATCGATCGCTTCGGGCGGCAACGCCGGGTTGAATGCGCACAGCGCCGCGCGCAGACGCTGGACCAGCACCACCTCGCTCTTGGTCTCGCGCCCCAGCGTACTGCCCGCGCCGAAGGTTTCTTCCCTCGCCGACAGCGTCTGCCAGCCGAGCGTCGCAAACAGTCCAATGGCGGGTTGCTCGACGAGATTGTCTTCTGTGTAGCGCATTACCCTGTCACCACGCCAAGTGCATTGATCTCGTTTTCAAGCTGGTGCAACTGCGCCATGACCTCGCCGAAAGCAGGATAAGGTCCAAAAATCATGTTGCGCATCTGCGCATAGTCCCTTTCGACTGTCGGCAAAACAGGGTCTGAAGGCAGCAGCCTGAATGTTCCGGGCTGCGCCAGATCGTATCGTGCCCAGGGCCGTCGATAAAAACGCTGCTTGAATGACACCACATCCTCCAGCAACGGCAGGTCGGCCAGCGCAGCCGCTTTCACCGGCGCAGCCGCCATCATTGCCAGATCGTAATAGTGGCGCGAATAACGCAACGGCTGCGGGTTGCCCTCGGGGCGATGAGCTTCCTGGTGCAGAATCGTCGCCTTTTCCCAAAAGCTACGCTCCGCGCGGATGGCTTGAACCGCACAATCGGCCTGCCTGAATAGCTGCGGAAAAACATCGGCGGCATAAGGTCGGATTCGATAGCCATCACTCGGCAACCAGCCCGCAAGCGGCCCAATCTCAAGGCGTACCTCTGGCCGCAGATATGCATCGGAAAAAGCCGCCGGATACCGGATATTCAACGAATGAAGATCATCGGCAGCCAATTCGCAACGGCAGATCGGAGCTACCGCGCGTGAAATCATCGGCCGCAATTCTCCGCCGATGTAATTCACCGCCCTGGCATCGATCGTTTTGTTCAGTGCATCCTGCTTCGTGGCCGAGCGCACTGCCAGCGGATCGTCCTCGCCAGCCACCGCGCGCCAATCCAGAATCAGGTCGACATCCTCGGAAAACCGCTCGATCAGATGGAACACCTTGGACAAACTGGTGCCGCCCTTGAACCTCAGCAAGTGCGACAAATCGGCATGCGCAAACAACCTGCCCAGCGTCCAGCACACCCAGAAATCCTTCTCCACGATGGCAGGCGTCATCGCCTTGCGCGCGGCTGTTTCAGCAAACAGATCGCGACGTTCGGCGGATGACAGGCGCGCGACCGATTCCATCAGCCGCGCCCCCCGCATATCCGCTTGATCGTCTCATACACCCAGCCTGTCGCCGTCACCGTATCCTTCAGCACCCGCTTGCAGGCCGCGTCGTCCAGTTGCTTGCCGATGGCCGCAATCACCGCATCATCCACCCGTTCCCGGCCCAGTGCCTTCAGCGCCTGCACGATCAACCCGCTCTCACGGTATTTGAAACCCACATCTTTCAATGCCGACTTTTTGAATTCCAGCGTGTACAGGCCAATGTCGTACTGGCGGTTCGGCCCGTCGGAAAGGTACACCAGCCTGCCGGGCACCTGGGTGGAAATCCCCAGCAGATTCAGCGCCGCATCGCCCGCAGGCTGGATGCGCCAATTGAACTTGCGCGCAAACGCCTGCGCCACCTGATCGAAATCCGGGCTCAGTTCCTGCTGCAACAACGCGCTGAATTTCGGGTAGTCGTAAACGCCCCGACAAACACGCCGGATCGTTCCCGACGCGACCAGCCTCGACAGGGCCCAATCGATGGTGCTGCGCCCAAATTCAGCCGAAAAATCATTCGCGCCAAACGCCCAACCCCTGCCGCGCCCATAAATTCTGGAAACTATTTTGTCTTCAATAGTTTGCATAGCCACTTTCGATGCCAGCCGCCAAGAAAAACATGCTACTTTTTCTTGGCACGGAAAGAAAGCGCTACGACGCCAAGGTCGCCACGTCGATCTGGCCGGAGAGCAGGCGGGGGAGCAGCAGGTCGCGGGTGCGGCGGAGGTTTTGGATTTGGCGTTGAAGCGAATTCACTTGCTCGAAAACAGCATCGACATTGAGAGTGAAGGCTGCAATCAAGTCATGAGGTGGCTTCGCCACATCCATTCGGCGAAAGGTATCGACTATGATGGTGTCGAATGTCGCCCCACCGGTATTGGTTTTCAGGTACTCAACCTGCTGGAGCGTCATTAGAAACAAGAACCGCTGCGAAATCCCAGACTTGCCGCGCAGCGCATAACACGATTGGTTCATCGCCATCGGCACCGACGGGAGAGCCACTTTCCCAACCGTTCCTCGGGCGGTGATGAAAACCGTGTCCGGCGGATAGCGTTGGCTTGCACACTTGGAAAGCCCAAGTTCTGTGACGTGTTTGTCCGCGTCCTCGACATAAAAGCAGTCTGGGGCGTCGCGCGGCGTGAAGAATGGGATCTCCCCGTCCCAGTATTCGGGCGTGGTGGTCTTAGGCGTGCCGCCGCTAAGCACGTCAGCAATTTCGGTGAATGCAACGGCTTCCCACCCCTGCGGAATCTCGCCGAGGGGGGAAGCGACACGGGGGTGGTTCTCAAAGCCGGGGAAGCGGAAGTGGACGAACCACTCGCGGTAGAGGGCGCGGGCCATCGTCTCCAGAATCTTGATGCGCCGCTGGCTGTTCTCGATGAGTTCGTCGTAGGCCGACAGGATGCCCGCGATGCGTTGCTGGATGGGGAGCGGTGGAACTGGCAGCCGAAATTCTTTGATGAGCTTCCCGCTTAGGTTTCTTTGTGCGCCACCAGACGCGACCTTCAGCAACAAATCGCGCCGCCCCTTGAGTGCATAGAAGAAGTAGCGCGGGTCACACTTTTCTTCGTCCACCAGCATCGCAGAACATGCTTGATTGGTTGCCGCCGGAGAACGAAGCATTCCCATGCTCGTAATAGTGTTCCCGTCACCATACATCGCCATTAAGACTGTGTTGGCTGGAAAAAGCTTGACTGACGTTTCCTCTAAAGCGCGTTCGGTGATGCGCTCATCTGCGGGGCCCAAGTACCAGTCATCCAATTCCCCAGTCTTGTACCAATCAATCGTGCCACCGTCGTAGTAGTCTGCTCGGCTGCGCAAAGGCGTTGAGCCAGCAGTGACTCTCTTGCAGAGGTTCTCGATTGGAATATCGTTGAAAGCAGCGGCCATGCTCACGCCTCCAGAATCTCCGCCACATTCGCGGCGATGGTTGCTTCCAGTTCCCGCGCCTGCGCGTTCAGCGATTCGAGTTCCTCGTTCAGCGTTTCGAGCTGCGCCTTGAAGTCCTCGTCGCTGACGGCCTCGCCGGGTGCGACGCCGACATAGCGGCCGGGGTTCAGCGACCAACCCTGCGCTTCGATCTCTTTCAGCGTCGCGGCCTTGCACAGGCCGGGCACGTCGGCATAACGGATCGCCCCCTCACCCCGGCCCTCTCCCGCGAGGGGAGAGGGGGAAAAGATTTCCTTGATTTTCGCTTCAGCTTCGTCGCCGC
>JAQTVS010000191.1 GCA_028706735.1 Thiomonas sp. | reverse complement strand
GGGATGCGCGCCGGGCGCTTGCGGCTGCCATCGGGCTGGATTTCGATGGCCTCGTCTGGCTCGGCATAGTCGCCGCAGTCGTGCACGTCCATGCCCATCCAGTGGCTGGTGCGGTGCATGTAGAAGCGCTTGTAGGCGCCGGTGGCGATGACGGCGTCCGCATCGGAAGCCGTGTCGCGGGAGATCAGGCCGTGGTCGAGCAGGCCCTGCGCCAGCACGCGCAACGCGGCGTCGTGCGGATCGGTGAAGCGCGCGCCCGCGATGGAGGCATCGAGCGCGGCGGATTGCGCGGCCAGCACCACGTCGTACAGCGCGCGCTGCGGGCCGGTGAAGCGGCCGTCGGCGGGGAAGGTGCGGGTGATGTCGCTGGCGTAGCCGTCAAGCTCGCAGGCCGCGTCGATCAGCACCAGGTCACCTGCGCGCACTGGCGCATCGCTCGCGCGGTAGTGCAGCACGCAGGCGTTGGCGCCTGCGGCGACGATGGAGCCATAGGCCGGGGCTTGCGATCCGCCCTGGCGGAAGGTGTGCAGCAACTCGGCTTCGAGGTGATATTCGCGCAGGCCTTGCGGCGGCGGCTGGCGCAGACCGCTGCGGCTGGCCTGCATGGCGCGGATGTGGCCCTGCGCGGAAATGGCCGAGGCGCGGCGGATCACGCCCAGTTCATATGGATCTTTGAACAGGCGCATCTCGTCGAGGACGGCGCACAGATCGTGCTGGGTGCGCGGCGCGCTCACCCCGGTGCGGGCTTGTGCACGCACGGCGGCCAGCCAACTCTCCACCCGGGTTTCCAGTCCCGTATGCACGGCAAAAGGCCACCACACAGCGGGTTGGTCGGCAAGCAGTTTGGGCAGCTCGGCATCGAGGCTGTTGATGGACAGCGCGGCGTCGAAGCCAAAGGTCGCGCGCGCAGCCTCGGGGCCCCAGCGGAAGCCGTCCCAGATTTCACGCTCCATGTCCTTGTCCCGGCAGAACAGCACGCTGCGGCTCTGTCCGCAGGCGGTGGCCTGCAGCACCAGCAGGCTGTGCGGCTCGGTGAAGCCGGTGAGGTAGTAGAAGTAGCTGTCGTGGCGGTAGGGGTAGTCGGCGTCGCGGTTGCGCAGGGCCTCGGGGGCGGTGGGCAGCAGGGCCACGCCGCCACCGGCAGCGGCAAGCCGGCGGACGACTTCGGCGCGGCGCGCAGCGCAGCGGGCAAGCAGATTGGAGTCGGGCATGAAGGGGCCTGAATGATGAATCGTGGATGAGTGCAAGCCTAGTCTTTGCCGCGCAATTGCGCATCCAGCGCGGCCAGCTGTTCGGGCGTGCCGACGTTGTGCCAGGGGCCGCTGAACACTTCGCCGCTCACCCGCCCGGCATCGGCTGCTGCGTAAAGCCAGGGGAAGAGCTTCCAGGCCTGCGCGCGGGGCTGCCCCGCGAACAGCGCGGGGTGAAACACGCCGATATTGCCGTAATTGAGTCGCGCGCCTTCGCGCCGGACGCGCCCCCCGGCGTCCAGCGCCATGTCGCCCGCGCGGTTGTGTTCCGGGTTGGGGGTGAGCACCAGATGTGCCGCGGTGTGCTGCGGATCGGCGGCGATCTGTCGCGCCACCGGCTGCAGGCTGGCGTAATCGAAGGTGGTGTAGATGTCGCCGCTGACCACGACGAACGGCGCATCGCCGAGCAGCGGCAGGGCGGTGGCGATGCCGCCACCGGTTTCGTAGGCATCGTCCGGTTCTGCCGAGTAGCGTAGGCGCACGCCGAACGCGGAACCGTCGCCCAGCGCGGCGGGGATCTGCGCTCCCAGCCAGCCGGTGTTGATGACCATGTCGCGCCAGCCGCCCGCCGCCAATCGCTCGATCTGCCAACGGATCAGCGGCTTGCCGCCCACGGCGAGCAGCGGCTTGGGCTGGTCGTCGGTGAGCGGCCGCATGCGCTGGCCGCGCCCGGCGGCGAGGATCATCGCCCGCATGCTCAGAAGGTGTAACCCGCCAACGGGCTGCGCTGCTCGATCTGGTCGAGCAGTTGCAGCAGGGGCTTGAAGGCGCCGTAGCGCGCCGCCACCAGCCGAGTGTGCTGCAGCACCAAGGGCAGATCACCGAGGTACTGCGCCTTGCCGTCGCGGTGATGCAGCCGGGCGAAAATGCCCAGCACCTTGAGCGCACGCTGCAGGCCCATCCAGTCGAGGTCGCGATAGAAGTCTGCGGCGTCTGCCGCGACCGGCAGCCCGGCCTTGCGCGCGCGCTCCCAGTAGCGGATGGCCCAGTCGAGCTGCCGCTCCTCGGGCCAGGCGATGTAGGCGTCGCGCAGCAGCGAAACCAGGTCGTAGGTGATGGGGCCGGTCACCGCGTCTTGAAAGTCGAGCACGCCGGGGTTGCGCTCTGGCGTGACCATCAGATTGCGGCTGTGCCAGTCGCGGTGGACCAGCACCTGCGGCTGCGCCAGGTTATTGGCGATCAGCGCGGCAAAAATATTTTGCAATGCGGCGCTCTGTGAATCGGTCAGCGCATGGCCGTGGTGGCGCAGCACGAACCACTCCGGGAACAGATCGAGTTCGCGCCGCAGCAGGGCTGCGTCGTAAGCCGGAACCACGCCCGCGCCGTCGATGCGCTGCAGCGTGACCAGAGCGTCCAGCGCGCTGCGCATCAGGTCATCGGCACGATCGGGCTGGGCGGTGATGGCCTGTAGATAGGTGGTGTTGCCCAGATCGGTGAGCAGCAAAAAGCCCTGCTCCACGTCCTGCTCCAGCACACGTGGCGCCTGCAGACCGCCCTCGGCCAGCAGGTGCGCGACGCGCACGAAGGGCCGCACGTTTTCCCGCGGCGGAGGCGCGTCCATGACGATCAGCGAACCCTTGTCGGCCTGGACGCGGAAGTAGCGGCGGAAGCTGGCATCGCTCGATGCAGGTTGCAAGCTTTCAGGCTGCAAGCCGTGACTCGGTGCGATGCGTTGCAGCCAGTGTTCAAGCGCCTGGGCGCGTGTGTTGGATGAGGCGGAAGTCATGGAGTGGAGGCGGCCGATGCAGGGAGGAAGCGCTCCCTATAATCCGCTGGCATTTTAGGCATCGCTGCGCGCGGCCAGACGCCGGGCTTCGGCGCTCCACCGGCACGTGGCGACTGCCCCGACGCATCCGCCATCCGCCCTGATTCCCGTGCCTCTCCCATCCCTGTCCCGTTCCTCGCGCCTGCGCGCAGCGGGGGCGTGCGGGTGCGCTCACCCTTCTTTGCGGCTGACGCCGCTGGTCCTGGCCCTTGCCCTGTGCTGGACGCCTTCGGCACGCGCAGAACAGCCGGGCGCCGCTGAGACTGCGCCCGCCGTCTCAGCCCCGCTGCAGCTCACGCCCAGCCTGGATCTGCTGCAGCGCCTGCCCGCCGAGGCCGAGTCCTTCGAGCCGCTGTTCGTCATTGCCGACAAGATCACGGGCCAGAACAATGTCTATGTCCACGCCACCGGCGGCGTGCAGCTGCGCAAGCACAGCGTGGTGATCAAGGCCGACCGGCTGCGCTACTACTTTGTCGAGAACGAGGCCGTGGCCAATGGCGACGTGCGCGTGCTGCGCGACGGCAATCTGTTTTCCGGCCCGGCGCTGCGCATGCAGCTCGACACCTATCGCGGCCAGATGCCCGATGCCGACTATTACTTCCGCGTCACGCAGGGGCACGGCCACGCCGACACCATCGACTTCCTCGGCCGCGACCACCTCAAGGCGGACAACGCCACCTACACCACATGCACCGCCAGCCCGGTGGACTGGTTCGTGCAGGCCACGCATCTCGACCTGAACCTGGCCGACAACACCGGCGTGGCGCGCGATGCCCGCGTGGTGTTCAAGGGCGCCACCATTCTGCCGCTGCCCTACGCCAGCTTTCCGCTGAGCGATGCGCGCAAATCTGGCTGGCTGCCGCCCACGCTGGGCGTGGACAGCCGCAACGGCGTCGACCTCTCGGTGCCGTACTACTGGAACATCGCGCCGAATTACGACGCCACAGTCACGCCGCGGGTCATCCTGCGCCGCGGCTTCATGGGCAGCGTCGCGACGCGCTGGCTGCAACCGAGCTATTCCGGGCGCAGCCAGTTCGACCTGCTGCCCTCCGACAGCAGCGACAACGGCAACAGCCGCTGGGCCGGCTATGTGCAGCAAAACGGCGGCCTCGGCCACGGCCTGAGCTATGCAGTGAACTATCAGCAGGTGTCCGACGACAACTGGTGGCAAGACTTCGGCGGCGTCAACCCGGTGATCGGCTCCAACCGCACCCTGCCGCAGCAAGGCAGCCTGACCTACGGTCTGCCGCTGGGCTATATGCAGCTCAGCGTGAACCGCTGGCAGACCCTGCAGAACGCAGCGGCCCCGATTGGCGTGCCCTACAACCAGCAGCCGCAGCTCTACACTCATCTGCGAAGCGCGAACTACAGCGGCCTGTCCTGGCAGTTCGACTCGGCGCTCACCCGCTTCACCAACCCCACGGCGATTTCGGGCGACCGGCTCTACCTCAACCCGCAGATCAGCTACCCGCTGGTGCGCCCCGGCGGCTTTGTCACCCCGAAGCTGTCGTTCAACTTCACCCGCTACGTCACCGACACGGCGATGCCCGGCGGGGCGACCACCGCCGACCGCGCAGTGCCGACCTTCAGTCTCGACAGCGGCCTGGTGTTCGAGCGCCCCACTTCACTGTTCGGCCGCGCGCTCACACAAACCCTGGAGCCGCGGCTCTATTACGTCTACACCCCGTATCGCAACCAGCAGAACCTGCCCAATTTCGACAGCGCCGACCTCGACCTGAATCTGTCGACCATTTACACCGGCAACGTGTTCTCGGGCGTTGATCGCATTGCCGACGCCAATAACCTCACCGGCGGCGTCACTTCGCGCCTGCTCGACCCGCAGACCGGCGTCGAACTCGGACGGCTGACCCTGGCGCAGCGCGTGTTGTTCGCGCCGCAGCGCGTCGTCCTCAGCGGCAACCCCATTCCTGCCGGGCTGAACGACACCTTCGCCCTGGCCAGCGTCAACTTCAATTCGCAATGGAGCGCCAACGCCGCGCTGCAATACAACATGCGGCTCAAGCAAAGCCAGCAGATCGCCGCGGGCGCGCGCTGGTCGCCCGACGCGTTCAAAACCATCAGCACCAGCTATCTCTACCAGAGCGCCGCGTCCGGGCAGATTCCGCTGCGCTACATCAACACCGCCTGGCAGTGGCAACTGTCCCAGCGCTGGTATTCGGTGGGGCAGGCGAACTACAGCATTCTGGACAAACGCTTCAACAACGGCCTGCTGGGGTTCGAATACGACGGCGGCTGCTGGGTGGGGCGCGTGGTGCTGCAGCGCAATTCGCTGACCCCGGCGACTGCCTATACCCGCATCCTGTTCCAGCTCGAACTCGTCGGCTTTTCCCGGCTGGGCAACAATCCGATTTCGGCCCTCAAGCAAAATATCCCGGGCTATCAAATCCTCAAGCAATCCACCGCGCCCCCGAGCCGCTTCTCCAACTATGAATAAGACCCTTTTGTCTCGCACCCTGCTGGTCGCCGTCCTGGCGTCTGTGAGCGTTTGTGCGCACGCGCAGGGCCTACGGTTGCCGCCCGGCGCGGGCGCGGGCGCGGGCTCGGGCCTGTCCGCGCCAGGCGCCTCCACTGCGGCCACCCCGCCCATGGCGCCGCCGCCCGCCTTGCCATCGAGCTTCGGCAGCACGCGGTCCAGCGACGGCATCGCCGCCATCGTCGGCAATCAGGTGATCACCGACTACGACTTGCGGCTGCGCGTCGAGGCCACCCGCCAACAGGCGCAGGCTGCGGGCGCCACCCTGCCGTCAGCCGCGCAACTGCGCGCCCAGGTGCTGGGCCAGATGATCGACGAGCTGGCGCTGTCCCAATACGC
>JAQTVS010000190.1 GCA_028706735.1 Thiomonas sp. | reverse complement strand
GTCGCCGGGCTGCAGGCCGATCCAGTACATGGTCGCCAGCGCGCCGACGGGATAGCTCTGGTGGGTATGGAGCACCAGCTTGGGCTTGGACGTGGTGCCGGAGGTGAAGTAGAGCAGCAGCGGATCGCTGGCGTGGGTCGGTGCGTCGGGTCGGTAGTCGTTCAATGCGGCGGCCGAGCCGGCCAACGCCGTCCATCCGGCGGGCGCATCGCCCGCCGTGAAGCGGCCTTGCACCTGCGCCCAGACGGTTTGCGGCAGGGCGTCGAACTTGGCCGTGTCGGCGGGCAGGCAGATGACATGGCGCACTGCGCCCCGAACGATGCGGTCTTCGAGATCGGTGGGGGTGAGCAGGGTGGTGGCTGGAATCATCACCGCGCCAAGCTTGATGCAGGCGAGCATGGCGTCCCACAGGTCGATGCAGTTGGGCAGCATGAGCAGCACGCGGTCGCCGCGCGCCACGCCGCTCGCGCGCAGGAAGTTGGCCATGCGCGCCGAGCGCTGCGCCATGTCGGCATAGCTGTAGCGGCCTTCGCTGCCGTCTTCTTCCACGATCCACAGCGCAGTCGCGTCGTTGCCTTGGGCCATTGGATCGAAGTAGTCGAGCGCCCAGTTGAAGCGGTCGAGCGCGGGCCAGCGGAATTCGGCGTAGGCGCGGGCGTAGTCGGTGCGATGGCGCTGCAGCTGGTCGCGCGCCTGCACAAAACCGGCGTGGCCGCCGGGGTGGCTGATCTGCATCGAAGTCTCCTGATGTTGTTGTGCGCCAACTTTAGCCCGCATGGCTGAGGCGGGCCAGCGGGAAAGCACAGAGATCAACAGTCAGGCCAATGTCAGTTCCGCACGGCTGCTCCGGAGGAACTGACATCCCCTCGGGGGGCGGCTTGCGCAGCAAGGCAGGAGGGCGTTGCCTGTCAGTCCGGCATGGGCTCCAGGCTGCGGGTGCAGGGGATCTGCGTGATGTCCAGCCAGGGCTGACTCGCGGGCGGCAGCTTCACGGCGCTGAGCGCGCCGCCCCACAGGCAGCCGCTGTCCAGGCACAGCGCGTTGTGTTCCCAGCGCAGGCCGAGGGTGGACCAATGGCCGAAGGCGATGGGGGTCTGCGCGGTCTCGCGCTGCGGCAGGGCGAACCAGGGCAGGAGTTCGGTGGAGGCGCCGTTGGCGCTGGCCTGCTTGTTGTGAAAGTCCAGCCGCCCTGTGCTCGGGCCGGTGGCCTGCAGAAAACGGGCGCGGGTGAGGGTGTTGACCACGATGCGCAGCCGATCGAAACCCGCCAGACTCTCGCTCCATTCGTCGGGCTGGTTGCCGAACATCACGCGCAGGAAATCGACGTAATCGGGCGCGCGCAGGCGGCGTTCCACCTCGGCGGCGAGTTGCAGGGTTTTGTCGGCGGTCCATTGCGGCAGCACACCGGCGTGCACCAGCAGCCAGCCCTGTTCCATCAGCGCCAGCGGGCGGCGGCGCACCCAGTCGATCAGCGCGTCGCGCCGCGGCGACTGGAGAATGTCGTCCAGCGTGTCGCTGCGGTGCGCCTTGCGCACGCCATGCGCCACGGCCAGCAGATGCAGGTCGTGATTGCCCAGCAGACATTGCGCGCTGTCGCCCAGCGCCATCAGTCGCTCCATGCTGGCGAGCGACTGCGGGCCGCGGTTGACCAGATCGCCCAGGACGATGATGTTGTCCCGAGCCGGGTCGAACTGCAGCGCGTCGAGCAGGGCGCTGAAGGCGTCGGCGCAGCCTTGCACATCGCCGATCAGGTACGTTGCCAAAGCCTCTCCCTAAAATGCGTGGTTCACCAAACGCATCATCGTAATGACGCAAGTTGACGCTTGCGTGTTCTCCCACCACTGGAGCCCTGCATGGCGCAGCTTGATCCCACGATTTTCAAGGCCTACGACATCCGCGGCATCGTCGGCAAAACGCTGACCGAAGACGCCTGCCGCCTCATCGGCCAGGCCTTCGCCACACTGGCGCGGCGCAATGGCGAGACAGCGGTGAACATCAGCCGCGATGGGCGGCTGTCTGGCCCGGTGCTGGCGCAGGCGCTCAGCGACGGCTTGCGCGCCGGGGGCGTGGACGTGATTGACCTGGGCATGAACGCCACCCCCATGCTGTATTACGCCTGCGCCACCACGCCGGTGGTCAGCGGCATTCAGATCACTGGAAGTCACAATCCGCCCGAGTACAACGGCCTGAAAATGGTGCTTGGCGGCAATGCCCTGTTCGGCGAGCAGATTCAGGAATTGCTGGCGCTCACCCGCAGCGAAGCCTTCGCACAAGGACAGGGCAGCGCGCGGCAGGCCTCCGTCGTTGAGGACTATCTGGGCCGGATCAAGGGCGACATCAAGCTGGCGCGGCCGATGAAAGTGGTGGTCGATTGCGGCAACGGCGTGTCCGGCGCTTTTGCGCCGCGGTTGCTGCGCAGCCTGGGCTGCGAGGTGGTGGAGTTGTTCTGCGAGGTCGATGGCACGTTTCCCAATCATCATCCCGACCCAGCCGATCCGCACAACCTTGAAGATCTCATCCGCACCGTGCGCGACACCAGCGCCGAACTCGGCCTGGCGTTCGATGGCGACGGCGACCGGCTCGGCGTGGTCACGCCCAGCGGGGCCGTCATCTGGCCCGACCGGCAGCTCATGCTCTACGCCGCCGATGTGCTGGAGCGCCATCCCGGCGCCCCCATTCTGTTTGACGTGAAATGCACCGCGCAATTGCCGGCCTGGGTGCGCCAGCATGGTGGCGAGCCGGTGATGGGACGCACCGGCCATTCGCTGGTCAAAGCCAAAATGAAAGAAATCGACGCCCCGCTGGCCGGCGAGATGAGCGGCCACATCTTTTTCAAGGATCGCTGGTACGGCTTCGACGATGCGCAGTATGGCGCGGCCCGGCTGCTGGAAATTCTTTCTCGTGCCGAGAATGCGGGCGCCGTGCTTGAAGCCCTGCCCGATTCCGTCTCCACCCCGGAGCTGAAGCTGGAGACGGCCGAGGGCGCCAATTTCACGCTGTGCGAGCGGTTGCAGCGTGAAGGCCGCTTCCCCGGCGCTTTGAACATTTCCACCATCGACGGTGTGCGCGCTGACTATGCAGATGGCTTCGGTCTGGCGCGGCCCTCCAACACCACGCCCTGCGTGGTGCTGCGTTTCGAGGGCGCCGATGCGGCGGCGCTGGCGCGGGTGCAGGCCGAGTTCCGCGCCGCGCTGCTGGCGCTCGACGCCACGCTGAAGCTGCCGTTTTGAGTGGCGGTTCCAGTTTCTCGGCCGCGCACGCATCGCCGACTCCCTTGCGCGTCCTGATCGTCAAGACCAGCTCGATGGGCGACGTGGTGCACGCGCTGCCCGTGGTGCACGACATCCTGGCCGCGCATCCCGGGGCGCAGATCGACTGGCTGGTCGAAGAGGCCTACGCCGACATCGTGCGCGCGCATCCTGGCGTGCGCCGGGCCATTCCGCTGGCGCTGCGGCGGTGGCGCAAGCAGTTCTGGCGCGCCGACATCCGGCAGGAGTGGCGCGAGTGGAAGGGCCAATTGCGCGCAGAACCCTATGACGCCGTGATCGATTTGCAAGGACTGGTGAAAGGCGCCCTCATCGCCCGGCTGGCCCGTGGGCCGCTCTATGGCCTGTCGTGGGGCAGTGCGCGCGAGGCGCTCGCGCCCTTGTTCTACGCCCATCGTCAGAAGACTGCGCTGCATCGCACCGAAGCTGCCGTACCGCGCTACCGGGCGCTGGTCGCCTGGGCCTTGCACCATACGCTGCAGGGCAAGCCGCAATACGGCCTGAGCCTGCAGGCAGAGCGCCCCGCGTGGCTGGCGGATGACGCGCCCTATGCCTTGCTGTTGAGCGCCACCGCCAAAGACCGCAAGCTGTGGGAAGAAGGGCGCTGGATCGACCTTGGGCAAGCTTTTGCGGCGCAAGGTCAGATCGGGGTATTCGCCTGGGGTAATGCCGCCGAGCGCGTCCGAGCAGTGCGACTGGCCGACGCGGTGAATGCCGTCGCATCGGACGGCAACATGACACGCGCTTGCGTTGCCCCCGCTGCCTTCGGTCTGGCCGAATGGATGCGCGTGCTGCGTGCGGCCAGCGTGGTGGTCGGGGTCGATACCGGCCTGCTCTACCTCGCAGCCGCCGTGGGCACACCCGCGGTGGCCCTCTACACCGGTTCGTCGCCGCACAGCGTGGATTTCGAGTCGGCTGGGCCGTGGCGCAGTCTGGGCGACACCGGCCAGCAGCCTGCGGTGGCCGAGGTGCTGAATGCCACGCGGGACGTGCTGGCAGCGGCTGCGGATAGCCGCCCCTCGGCATGAAACTGACCTTGCAGGTTTACGGCCTGCTTTGGCGGCTGGCTTTGCCCTTCGCATTGCTGCGGCTGTGGTGGCGGGGAAGGGCCGAGCCGTTGTATCGGCGGCATTGGGGGGAGCGGCTCGGATGGTTTTCCGGCGTGCCGTCCCAAGAAGCGGGGCAAGACGACGGACCGAGCATCTGGGTGCATGCGGTGTCCCTGGGCGAAACCCGAGCCGCTGCGCCGCTGATCGCCGCTCTGCGCCAAAAAATTCCGAAGATGCGCCTGCTGCTGACGCACATGACCGCCACGGGTCGCGCGGCCGGGGCGGAACTGCTGCAGCCCGGCGATGTGCAGGTCTGGCTGCCGTATGACCTGCCGGGGCCGATGCGACATTTTCTGCGCCGGTTTCAGCCGCGTGCGGCGGTGCTGATGGAAACCGAGGTGTGGCCGAATCTGGCCGAGCAATGTCGCGCCGCCGGGGTGCCCGTGCTGCTGGTCAATGCGCGCCTGAGCGCGCGCAGCGCGAGCCGCTGGCAGCGCTGGCCTGCGTTGGCGCGCGTGGCTTGGCGCGGGCTGTTCGCCGCGGCGCAAACGCCGGAGGATGCACAGCGCATTCGGGCGCTGGGTGCGGCGCAGGCGATGAGTCTGGGCAATCTGAAGTTCGACATGCGCCCCGACCCCGCGCTGCTGCAACTCGGCGCCGAGTGGAAGGCGGCTGCTGCGCGCCCGGTGCTGCTGCTGGCGTCCACGCGCGAGCAGGGCGGGCAGAGCGAGGAGGCGCTGCTGTTGGCCGCGCTGCCTTCGGCGTTGGCGCAGCGGGCGTTGCTGGTGTGGGCGCCGCGTCATCCGCAGCGCTTCGACGCCGTCGCGCAACTTCTGGCGGGCCAGGGCCACGCCGTGCAACGTCGCAGCATGGGGGCGCCGACGGCCGAAACTGCCGGATGGCTGGGTGATTCGCTGGGCGAGATGGCGGCTTACTACGCCATGGCCGATGCGGCGTTCATCGGCGGCAGCCTGCTGCCGCTGGGCGGACAGAACCTGATCGAAGCCTGCGCCTGCGGCTGTCCTGTGGTGCTGGGGCCGTCGCAGTTCAACTTTGCCGCGGCGGCGCAAGCGGCGCTGGACGCAGGCGCGGCGGTGCAGGCGGTGGATGCGGCGCAGGTCTGGGCCGCATTGCAGCGTTGGCTTGACGACCCTGAAGCGCGCCAAGCGGCTGGTCAGAAGGCCCGCGCCTTTGCCGCTGCACATCAGGGCGCGGCGCAGCGGCAGGCGGATTGGATCGTGGAGATCGCGGGGGAGGCGCTTTCGCAGCGCCCGGACGCGAATCAGTAAATCGGCACCGAGGGGTCGATCTCGCGCGACCAGGCGGTCATGCCGCCGTTGAGGTTGTACAGCTCACCAAAGCCGTTCTGCTCCAGGAAGCGGGCGATCATCATGCTGCGGTTGCCGCTGCGGCAGATGACGACCAGCGGCTTGCTCTGATCGAGCTCGTTTTGCCGCAGGGGCACGATGCTCATGGGGATGTGCGTGACGGGGCAGTGCGGGTGCTTGATCGCCGCCATCTGAAATTCCCAGGGCTCGCGTACGTCG
>JAQTVS010000189.1 GCA_028706735.1 Thiomonas sp. | reverse complement strand
GGCCCAGCGAGGACAGTTTTTGCCGGATTTGTAGACCCATAGCCCCGCTATGGGTCAAAAAGACGGTGAAAAATGGACCGCTGCGGCCCATTTGCAGCCGACGATTCCAAAGCCCGACAGGCTCCTAGTATCTGGCCGCTGTACCGCCTGACATTCGGGCGTACTCGTGTTTCATCGATAACAACTTGGAGTCCAGATCAATGATTCGTCAAATCAAGCGACTGACAGCCATGGCCGCTGTTTAGTCCCTCGCCGCATGTTCCAGCATGGACATGGGTTCACAGGCTGCAAAAACCGAAGCCACTGGGTCGGCTGGCGGCGCCAACAGCCAGAATGCGAACAGCAAACTCGCTCGCTGCAACGCACCGCTGGGCACCATCGCCGTGGTGGAAGACACCAATACGCCTTGGTATGGCATTCTGACCAGCAAATATCAGTTGGGCCCGACCACCCCGGTGCTCAAGCTCATGATCCAGCAGTCGAACTGCTTTGTGGTGGTTGATCGCGGCCGCGCCATGAACAACATGATGCAAGAGCGCGCACTGGCCCAATCGGGCGAGCTGCGTCAGAATTCAAATTTCGGCAAGGGGCAAATGGTTTCGGCTGACTACACCCTGAGCCCCACCATTACCTTCTCGAACAACAACGCAGGCGGCATCGGCGGCTTGGTCGGCGGCCTGCTCGGACCTGTTGGCGCCGTTGTGGGCGGCAGCGTGAGCGCCAAGGAGGCCAGCACCCTGCTGACCTTGGTGGACAACCGCTCTGGGGTGCAGCTTGCCGCTGCCGAAGGCAGTGCAAAAAATTGGGATTTCGGCGCCGTTGGCGGCTTGTTTGGCGGCGCTGCGGGCGGCATCGGCGGCGGCTATGCCAACACGGCGCAAGGCAAGGTCATCGTGGCAGCGTTCATGGATTCGTATAACGGCGTTGTCAAGGCCGTCGAGAACTACAAAGCCCAGGAAGTCAAGGGCGGCTTGGGCACTGGCGGCCAGCTTGGCGTACAGGGCGGATCGACACCTGCCGCACAGCCTGTGGCCGCAACGCAGACCGCCCCCGCAACCATGACGCTCAAACAGGCGCAGGAAAAACTCAACGCGCAGGGTTTCCCGGTCGGCGCCCCCGACGGCTTGATGGGGCCGAGAACCCGCTCAGAACTCGTGCGCTTCCAGAAATCGCGTGGTCTGCCTGAATCGGGCGTGCTCGACCAAGCCACGATCGCTGCATTCAACCAGTAAACGCAAGAGCAGCCTGCCCGAGAGGGCAGCTCTGGACGAAAGGCCGGCCTCAGTCGGCCTTTCGTCTTTTTGATATGCGAAAAACGCAACATGACAAATAAACTTTGCCAACAAAGTCACAGAACTTCACTATAAAGCGCCCTGCAGCGGCAAGAGTTCCTGCCCTCGCATTCCGGGAAACAACAACACACTTGGAGTTATGAATGGCATCTTCTGTCAGTACAACCCGTCCCAAACCGGGCCTGCTCGACCGTGAAAGCACGGTTGCAGGTCCCAATTTCAACCGCTGGCTGGTGCCTACCGCCGCGCTTGCGATTCATCTGTGTATCGGCATGGCGTATGGCTTTTCGGTGTTCTGGCTGCCCATGAGCAAACTGCTCGAAGGCGCCGATCCTGCCGTATGCGGCTCGATGGGTTTCTGGGGGCAGCTCACCACCACGACCTGCAACTGGACGGTGCCGTCGGTGACGCATATCTTTGAAGTGTTCATCGCCTTTCTCGGCATCTCCGCCGCGATCTGGGGCGCCTGGCTGGAGCATGCGGGACCGCGCAAAGCGGGCTTCATTGCAGCGCTTTGCTGGGGCGGCGGCCTGGTGCTCGGGGGCGTCGGCGTCTACATCCATCAGCTCTGGCTGGTGATTCTCGGGGCCGGAGTGCTGGGGGGCATTGGGCTGGGGCTGGGCTACATCTCGCCCGTCTCGACGCTCATCAAATGGTTCCCGGACCGTCGTGGCCTGGCCACCGGCTTTGCCATCATGGGCTTTGGCGGCGGCGCGATGATCGGTGCGCCGCTCGCCGTGGCGCTGATGAAGAATTTCAGCGCCTCAGGCACGCTGGGCGTCGCTCAGACGTTGATCATCATGGGCGTGCTCTATTTCGTGGTGATGTCGGCGGGGGCGTTCGGCTTCCGTGTGCCGCCCACTGGCTGGAAGCCGCTGGGATGGGCGCCCAAGGCCAAGGGCGGCAATGCCATGATCACCGACCATGAAGTGCATCTGAACAAGGCGATGAAAACGCCGCAGTTCTGGCTGGTGTGGTGGATTCTGTGCCTGAACGTCACGGCGGGCATCGGCGTGATCGCCATGGCCAGCCCGATGCTGCAGGACGTGTTCGGCGGCCGCCTCATCGGCCTCGACAGCGGTGCGGCGCTCGATGCGGCGCAGAAGGCCGCGCTGGTCGCGGCAGCTGGTGGGCTGGTTGGTTTGATCAGCCTGTTCAACAGCGGCGGACGCCTGTTCTGGGCCGCGCTGTCTGACTACATCGGCCGCAAGGCGACCTACGCGGTGTTTTTCGCGCTGGGCGTGGCGCTCTATGCCAGCCTCCCCGCGCTGGGTCATAGCGGCGCGGCAGGCCTGTTCATTCTGGCGGTCTGCGTCATCATGACCATGTATGGCGGCGGCTTTTCCACGGTGCCCGCCTATCTGGCCGACTTGTTCGGCACGCAGATGGTGGGCGCCATTCATGGCCGCCTGCTGACCGCATGGTCGGTCGCCGGGGTGGCAGGGCCCTTCCTGATCGCCGCGATCCGCCAGACCCAGATCGACGCTGGTGTGGCGAAGAACCTGGTCTATGACCGCACGCTCTACATCCTGGCCGGTCTGTTGCTGGTGGGTTTCATTCTCAACCTGCTGGTGCGCCCGGTGGCCGCCAAGTACCGCATGACGCCGGAAGAACTTGCCCGCGAACGCGCGCTCAAACACGAAGACCGCATCGCGGGTGACGCCGAACACGCGGCACGCGGCAGCTTCGGCATCGTTGGCGTGCTGGCCTGGGCCGCAGTGGGCGTTCCCTTTTTCATCGGCGTTTACATCGCCCTGCAGAAGGCGGCCGTCTTGTTCTAAGCTATTCATCCAGGGTGGCGCCGCTTGCGCCGCCCCTGCCGATCCCCCAACAAACCGGCCCATGCCGGTTTGTTCACTTCCGGACTTTCCCTCTCCCTGCGAGACGCGATCTATGCCCGTCCCCACCATTCCATTCACGCCCGCCGCCGTAGCGCCGCAGCAAAGCGCGGCACGGCCACAGCCCCTGCGCTTCATGCGCAACACCCCGCGCGGCGGGCTGGTCAGCCCGGAGGCGCGCGCCGCGGTGCAGGCTGCCTGCGGCGATCTGGCCGCACGCCCCGACCTGCTGATGGAGCATCTGCACCGTCTCAACGACGCCGAGCGTGGCTTGCGTCCTTCGCGTCTGGCGGCGCTGGCCGAATGGCTGCGCCTGTCCACCAGCGAGGTCTACGAGGTCGCCAGCTTCTATCACCACTTCCGCCTGCTGCGTGAAGACGAACCCGCGCCCACAGCCACGGTGCGGGTGTGCACCAACCTGAGCTGCGCGCTGGCCGGGGCCGATGCCTTGCTGCACGATCTGCAGCAGCGCTGCGGCGGCGATGTTGCGGTGGAAGCCGCGTCCTGCATGGGCTTGTGCACACAGGCGCCAGGCGTGCTCGTCGGCCAGCACGCGCTTGGCCATGCCACGCCGGAGGCGGTGCTTGCCGCGCTGCCGCACGCGGGCGCCGCCCCCGCATTGCCTGCGGGCGCGGAAGACCTTGGCGCCTACCTTGCGGGCGGGGGCTACGCGCTGCTGGCCGACTGCCGCGCCGGACGCCTCACGCCCGAAGCGGTGATGCAGCGCATCGAAGACGCCGAGTTGCGCGGACTGGGCGGCGCGGGCTTTCCCAGCGTGCGCAAATGGCGCACCGTGGCGCAGCAGCCCGGGCCGCGCCTGATGGTGGTCAACGCCGACGAAGGCGAAGTGGGCACCTGCAAAGATGGCCACCTGCTGCGCACCACGCCGCACCGCATGCTCGAAGGCATTCTGATCGCCGCCTGGGCCGTGGCCGCAGGGCGGGTGTGGATATACCTGCGCGACGAATACGCCGCCGAAGGCGCGCTGCTGCACCGCGAGCTGCAGGCGCTGCACGATTGCGGGCTGCTGCGCTATGGCGGAGTGGACATCGGCGGCGCGGCAGATGACGCACCGGGCGACGCCGCCGTGCGCGCGCGTCTGCCGCAAGTGGCCCTGCGCCGCGGCGCCGGGGCCTACATCTGCGGCGAGGAATCGGCGCTGATCGAATCGCTCGAAGGCAAGCGCGGCATGCCCCGGCTCAAACCGCCCATCGTGGCGATTGCCGGCCTGTTCGGCAAGCCCACGCTGGAGCACAACGTCGAGACGCTGTGGTGGGTGCGTGATCTGGTGCAGAACCCCGCGTCCGATTGGTTCACCCAGGGCCGCCGTGGCCGCAAGGGCTTGCGCCGCTTCACCGTGTCCGGCCGCGTCGCCCGGCCCGGCGTGTATCTCGCACCCGCCGGAATCACCGCACGCGAACTCGTCGACGAATTCGCCGGCGGCATGGCACCGGGCTGGACGCTGTACGGCGTGCTGCCTGGCGGCGCGTCCGGCGGCATCCTCAATGAGAGCCAAGCCGATCTGCCGCTGGACTTCGGCACACTCGACGCGCAGGGCTGCTTCATCGGCTCGATGGCCGTCATCGTGCTGGGTCGCCACGCGGACGGACGCTCCGACACCGCCAGCGCCGCAGCCGTCAACCTGATGCGCTTCTTCGCCGAGGAAAGCTGCGGCCAGTGCACCCCTTGCCGCGAAGGCACGCACCAGATGCTGGCCGCGATGGCATCGTCCCAATGGGACGCTGCGCATATCGGCGCCCTGAGCCAGCTCATGCGGGACGCCTCGATCTGCGGCCTCGGCCAGGCCGCCCCCAACCCAACCGACAGCGTGCTGCGCCACTTCCCCCAGGAAGTGACCGCGGCCAAGGGGTGACCTGATGGACATGACCCCGCCCACCCTTGCCTTCCAACTCGACGGCAAACCCCTGACCGCGCATGCGGGCGAAACCATCTGGGCCGCGGCCAAGCGTCATGGCGTGGAGATTCCGCATCTGTGCCACAGCGACCCGCTCCGGCCGGTCGGCAACTGCCGCGCCTGCATGGTGGAAGTGGAAGGCGAGCGCGTGCTCGCCGCCTCGTGCTGCCGCGCGGTTGCGCCCGACATGAAGGTGCATGCCAGCAACGACCGCGCCCGCGCCGCGCAACGCGGCGTGCTGGAGTTGCTGACTGCGCGCAAGCCGCGGCGGGTCGACCGGGTGAACGACGAACTCGACCACTGGGCGCAGCGTCTCGGGGCGGATCGCAGCCGCTACGCCGCCGCGTTCGGCGGTGAACCAGCGGAGGCTGCGCACTGGCCCGAAACACCGGCAGCGGACACCTCCCACCCCGCCATCACGTTCAACGCCGACGCCTGCATCCAGTGCACCCGCTGCCTGCGCGCCTGCCGCGAGGAGCAGGGCAACGACGTGATCGGCCTGGCCGGGCGCGGCGCGGGTTCGCACATCGTGTTCGATCAGGGCGCGCGCATGGGCGCGAGCACCTGCGTGGCCTGCGGCGAATGCGTGCAGGCCTGCCCCACTGGCGCGCTGGCGCCAGCCAACGGCTCGTGGGCCAAAGTTTCGGAGCGCACCGTCGATTCGGTCTGCCCGTATTGCGGCGTGGGCTGTGCGCTCACCTATCACGTGCAGCAGGACGCGCAAGGGCGGGAACACATCGCCCGCGTCGAAGGGCGCGACGGCATCGCCAACCAGAGCCGCCTGTGCGTCAAGGGCCGTTTCGGTTTCGACTACGTGGCCAACCCGGCCCGC
>JAQTVS010000002.1 GCA_028706735.1 Thiomonas sp. | reverse complement strand
CGCCCTGTTCGCCGTACAGCCGCGCAAGCCCGCTGAAACGCCGGTCGGATTCTGGCGCTTGCGGGGTGTGCGGCGGCACCGGGTTTGCGGACGGGGACATCAAGACATGTGCTCGACGCGCCAGGCCTGATATTTCACGCCCAGCACCGCACCGCCGACGATGGACAGGAACGCGATCCAACTCGTGATCGACAGGGTCGACACGCCGCTCATCCCCTGGCCGATCGTGCAGCCCAGCGCGGTGACGCCGCCGACGCCCATCAGCGCGCCGCCGGCCAGATGATTGGCCGTATCCTCCGCACCGCGAAACCCCTCCCAGCGAAACTGGCGTGTCAGCAACGCCATGCCGGCCGAGCCGGCAATGACGCCGAACACCGAGACGATGCCCAGGGTCAGCACATTGCTGGCATCGCTGTACATCATGAACCAGAACAGGGTGTAGGCCAGCGGCGCGACGAAGCTCAGCGATTCCATCTTGTTGTTCTGCGAGCCGATGTAGGCGGCCTGCAGGGTTTGCGGGTCTTCGGCCAGATAGCCCAGCTTGCCCGAGAGAAACCAGACGCCGACGATGACCGCGCCCAGCCCGAATCCGGCCAGCAGATTGTTGGCGGTGCGAAACTCGCGGGCGCTCAAGGCCCAGCCGCCGAGCAGCAGCCCCACGCCCAGGCCGAACACCAGTTGCAGGCTGGGCAGCGGCAGCCCGGTGGCGTGAGCGAAGATCGCGGGTAAATCCTGCGGGACGGAGAGGTTGAGCGCCACTTTGTCGAACACGCGCACCCGCACTTCGGCGGTGATGCCGCGCAGGGTGATGTAGGCAAACACCGCAATCATCACAAACACCACCACGGCCTTGAGGTTGCCTTCGCCGATGCGCACCAGAGTCTTGCTGCCGCAGCCCGAGGCCAGCACCATGCCGAAGCCAAACAACACGCCGCCCGTCAGCGCGGATAACCACAGCACTTTGGAGGTGGTGTAGATGGTTTGCGCCGCGTCGATTTGCCCGCTGGCGGCCAGCAGATTAAAACCGATAGTGGCTGTGGCGATGGCCAGCACCCACATGCGCATGCGCATCCACGAGCCCATGTTGACAATGTCGCTCACCGAGCCCATGGTGCAAAACCGCGTGCGCTGCATGATGGCGCCAAACACCACGCTCAGCGTGAAGCCGCCCCAGAGGACGGTGGCGTTGATGGCAGGAATGGAGGCAGACGACATGGAACGGTTAGGGGATGTCAGGCGGGACGCTGCGTCGGCAGTTCGGCCATTGTTCCACGGTGCGACTTGCCGGCCTGCCGCGGTGGCTTTTGCGCCGCTGCTTCAGACCCCTGCGGGTTGTTGGTAGCGCGTGCAGTCAGCCACCCCGGCATCGGCAAAGCCTTGCGCTCGAATGCGGCAAGCGTCGCAGCGGCCGCAGGCGCGGCCCGCGTCGTCGGCCTGATAGCAACTCACCGTCATGGCGTAGTCCACGCCCAGGCGCTGGCCGGTGCGAATGATGTCGCCTTTGCTCAGGGCGATGATGGGCGCGTGGATCTGCGTCGGGCGGCCTTCCACCGCCGCCTTGGTGGCCAGATTGGCCATGCGCTCAAACGCGCCAACGTACTCGGGACGACAGTCGGGGTAGCCGGAATAATCCACCGCATTGGCCCCGTAAAAAATGTGCTGCGCGCCCAGCGCCTCGGCCCAACTCAGGGCGAGCGACAGCATGACGGTGTTGCGCGCCGGAACGTAGGTGAGCGGAATGCCCGGTTGCGCGCCTCCGGTGGGCACTGCGATGGCGCGGTCCGTCAACGCCGAGCCGCCAAAGCGACCCAGATCGAGGCGGATGATTTCATGTTCCGCCGCGCCCAGCGCCGCAGCGACAAGGCGCGCCGCCTGCAACTCGGCATGGTGGCGCTGGCCATAGTCGAGCGACAGCGCATAGGTGCGAAACCCCTGCTCGCGCGCCAGGGCGAGCACCGTGGCCGAGTCCATGCCGCCCGAGAGCAGCACCACGGCCGACGGCGCCGCAGCAGCCGTCACCGCAGCTTGGCCAGCCGGTCGCGCCCGGCCTGCGCGGCTTCCGACTGCGGGTAGGTCTTCACCAGTTCGTTCAGCGTCTTGCGCGCAGCGGTAATTTGCCGCACCTCGATCTGGCAGTTCGCCAGACCCAGCATGGCTTCTGGCAGACGCGGGTTGTTTGGGCTGCTCTGAATCAGTCCCTGAAAGGTGGCGATGGCGTCCTTGTACTGCTTTTGCGCGTACTGGGCATTCGCCAGCCAGTACTGGGCGTCGGCGTCGTAAGGGCTCGCAGGATATTGCGCGAGGAAGGCCTTCAACTGCGTGGCGCTGCCGGCAAAGTCGCCATTGCGGAAGGTGGCGAGCGCTTGATCGAAAGCGGCCTTTTCAGCGGGCTGCACCGTGTACGGCTGGCCGTTGATCTGCACCTGCACCGGCTCCAGCGGCTTGAGGCGCTGGGTGAGCTGTTGCTGGCTGGTCTGCAGCTTGCCCAGCGCGTCGTTGAGCTGCTGCGTGGCGGCGTCCTGCTTGCCGCGCACCTGGGCAATTTCCCCGCGCATCTGCTCGATCTGGTTGGACAGGTCAAGCAGGGAATTGCGGATCTGTTGGATTTGCTGCGCCTGCTGGGCGAGCTGCGCCTGCGTGGCCTGCTGGCTTTGCGTCACCTGGTTGCGCAGATCAAGAATGGCGCGTCGGGCCTCGTTGTCCGGAAACATGTCGGCATGGGCTGGCGCCGCCATCCCGATGCACAGCCCCGCCGCCAGCAGCGTTGCCGGCAGGACGCGCTGCGCATGGCGCAGCGGAGCAACGATCCGCAGAAAGGAGCGGGAGCTGGTCATCGTTGATAAACGATGTCAACACGGCGGTTTTCGGCGTAGTCCGCCTCGGTCGTGCCCAGCGCCTTGGGCTTTTCCTTGCCGTAGCTGATGGCTTCCATCTGCGAGGGTTTCACGCCGAGGAGTTCCATGCCCTTCATCACCGCGTCGGCGCGCTTCTGGCCCAGCGCCAGGTTGTATTCGCGGCTGCCGCGCGCGTCGGTGTTGCCCTGCAATTGCACATGCGCTTGCGGATGCTGGGTCAGGTAAGTGGCGTTGGCGTTGAGCACCGGGGTGTACTGGCTCTCCACCGTGTAGCTGTTGAATGCGAAATAAACGCTCTTGGGCACGTTGGGGCCAGGACCGGCGTTGGTCTCGGCAGGAGCCTGCACCGCAGCGACCTGGTTCTGGCCGGCGCCGCTGGCGTTGGCGCCTGCGGCGCCGCCTTCAACGGAGGTGGGCGCCTTCGACTCGACAGGCGCCTGCTTCACAGGGACGGGCGAGGCGCAGCCGCCAAGGGCAAGGGCGGCGGCAAGTGCGGTGAAAACCAGGGTAGAGCGCATGTTCACGTGATTCTCCGATCGAAACGGGATGGTGGGAAAAAAGGGGAAGTCAGAAATGGGAAAAGAACAATGGCTGGATCAGCGATCCGGCGTCCAGGGCCCCCAGCTGGGCTCGCGCACCTGCACACCGGCCTGCGACAGAGTGGAGCGCACACGCCCGTCGATAGAGACGGTCTTGAGCACTTCACCGCCGCGCCCACCCGCAGAATAAAGCACGATCTGGCCATTCGGGGCAAAACTCGGGTGGCCGCAGTCGCTGCCGTCATCGAGCAGCTGGGTGGCGTTGGTGGCAAGATTGATCGACCAGAGCTGGTAACTACTGCCTTGTTGTGAAATATAGACCAGCGTCTTGCCGTCCGGGCTGATGGCTGGACTGACGTTGTAGCCGCCGCTGTAGGTGATGCGCTGCACGCCGCCGCCATTCAGCCCGACCTTGTAAACCTGCGGGCCGCCATCGCGGTCGCTGACGAAATACAGATTCTTCCCGTCGGGCGCGAAAGTCGGCTCGGTATCGATCGAGTACGAACGCATGAGTTGCCGCGGCGTGCCGCCTTTGCTGGGCATCAGATAAATCTGCGAACGGCCAGTGAGGGTCAGCACCACGGCCAACGTGCCGCCATCCGGCGAGAACGCCGGCGCGCTGTTCGATCCCTTGAAATTGGCCACTGCGCGCCGTGCGCCGCTGCGCACATCCTGCATAAAGACGACGGGCTTGCCGGTCTCGAACGAAACATAGGCCAGTTCCTGCCCGTTGGGCGACCACACTGGCGAGAGCAGCGGCTCGCGGCTGCGCAGCGCAAACTGTGGATTCGCGCCATCGCTGTCGGCAATGTTGAGCGAAAAATTGTGCTGCCCCGCCTTGGTGATGTAGGCGATGCGCGTGGCGAACACCCCGCGCTGCCCTGTGAGCTTCTGGTAGATGTAATCGCTGATCTTGTGCGCAGCCAGCCGCAGATCGCCCGGCATGACGGTGAGCGCCAGGCCGCCGAGATCGGCCTGCTTTGTCGCGTCCCACAGTCGGAACTGCACCTGCCAACGCCCGCCCGCCATCTGCGCCACGCTGCCCCCGGCCACCGCTTCGAGATTTTGCGTGCGCCACGCGGCGTAATTCGGCGGGCCTTGCTCGGTGAGCGTTTGCCCACTCAGATTGCTCACGGCGAACAGCCCGCTGCGCGTGAGATCGGCGCGCACGATGTCGGCAATCGGCTGCGGGCAATGGTTCAGGTCGCGGAACGCGCCGATGCCCACGGGAATCTGCGTGGCGCCGATGCCGGAGACATCCACCTTGAACTGCGCCTGCGCCGAGTTGGCCAGCGCGGCGAGCCCGACAAACGAAGCCGTCCCGCGGACGAGCGGAGCGGAGAGGGAACCTAGAACAAAACGGCGTCGCAGCATGAAGTATCGGTAGAAGGGCGGATCGCGTCAGCGGAGCCGAAGCGAGCACAGAGTTGAAATTCTAAGAAGGGCAAGAGATCCGTCGGCGTAAAAATTCGCAAGTCTTGCTGCGATGCGCAATTGAATCAGAACAAGACGACAACAAGACTGAGTTGCAAATAGGGGATTGGTTCCGGCGCGTTGGCAGGCCGCGCTTGATCAAGGGGACAACTTCTTATCGGTGATGGCGCGCTGCGCCAGCCACAGCTTCAGGTAGCGATACCAAGTTTCATGGGCGATGCCACACGCTAGCACAAAACCTAAGCGCCCATCGAGAAAACCTCGCCTAATCAAATAAGTACGTATGAACGCCCACAGACTTTTGCCCAGCGCGGTTGCCAAGCTGGTTCGGCGCCCTCGCGCGGCCAGTTTCTCGGCCCCAGCGCTGGAGTACCGGTTCATCTTTTCCAGCACATCGTCGAGCGAGCGATAGCTGATATGCAGCAGATTATGGTGTAACTGGCCGACAGCGCCTTGAACCTGCACGGATTCGTGGACGATATCTTCCGAAAACCGAGCCTTGCCCCGTCTAAACACCCGCACCACCCGGTCGGGGTACCAACCGCCATGACGCATGAACTGCCCACAATAGCTCGACAGACGCGGCAGAGAAAACGCGTCCGGCGCATCGGCGCGCTGCACCGCAGATTGAATTTCCTCCGCCAAAGCCGGTGTCACGCGCTCATCAGCGTCAATGGAAAATACCCAATCTCCTCGTGCAAGATCGAGCGCACGGTTTTTCTGTGGTCCGAAGCCGACCCAATCCTCTCGAGACTCCACCCGAGCGCCCAGATGCCGCGCAAGCTCTACTGAGCCGTCAGTGCTGCCGCTGTCCACGACGATGATTTCTGCACACCAAGACAGCCCTTCCAAGCAGGCTGCTAGGTTGTGTTGTTCGTTCCTAGTGATCAGTATGGCGGAGACGCCGGGCATCAACGGCCATCCTCTGGATCAACGTCAACATCAATGCGCCAGTCGGAAAAAATCAGTCCTGGCGTTGCGTTCCAGGCCGAAATGTCTCCCAGTGGAATACTGGACAGCAGACCGTGGATGGCGCGTTTGAATCTTCCGCTCAGCGTCGGTTTGGGGATGCAGTTCATCAGGGCATCCGCTTTTTCACCGTGAGATTTCAATAGGTAGTTGCGCATAAATTCGCCTTGGGTAATCCCCCATTTCAGTGCAAATTCACGTGAGCCTCTGTTTTTGCGTACGCGGCCTGTGCTGCTGCAGGCAAAATGGTAAAGGCGGCTTGCCGCAACGATCTCGAAGTGGCGAAATCCGACGATCCAGAGCTTGATGAGCAAATCGTCATCTGAACTCATCCCAGGGCTGAATTCCAAGCTATAACCACCGACCATGATCCACCAACGCTTGGCGATTAATGTGGGTTGTGAGGCACGGCCAGCCATGTTATCCCGAGGAACATCCATGTAATGTTGCAGCAAGCCTGCAGCATCGAAATTGCCGGGCGTGCGCCCGTGATCCTGCGTGATCACCCGATCATTTCTGGTTAATATGGGTTCTAGCAAAATGGAGGACAAGAACAATTTATCGTCCTGGGCCGAGCGAATCTTTTCGATCAGTGCGGTATCCCACCCGGGACAGCACACCATGTCGTCGTTCATGTAAAGCAGCCATTTTTGTGTCGCCATTGCAGCCAAGTGATTGACAGCCAGACAAATTCCGATGTTTCCACTGGAGTGGCTGTGGCGTATGCCTTGATCCTGCAGCCAGCGCAAGGTGCCATCCGATCCCTCGTTGACATGCACCAGAATCTCGTGGTCCGCGCAAGAGTGCTCGCGGATGCTGTTGATGCACAACTCAAGATATGGCAAATTGTTCCATGTGGGAATCAGGATGCTGAACATGATGGGCGATCTGTCCTGGAGGCTTGTGGGTAGGCGGCCGCGAGCAGTACAGCCACAGTGAGTGCATAAAAAGCGGCAGTCATGGTGAGGTCGAAGGTTTCAACCGTCAATCCATAGACAAAGAATCCGCAAACTAGGGCTAGTCCCATGCGTGCCGAAGCCCGCGAAGCCGGGTGTGAAGCGCGCAGGCGCTGCAAGAACAACCAAGACGGTACGAGGTAAACGACCATGATCGCTGCCAGTCCCACAATACCGAGCTGTGAGAGGCGAGACAGCAATTCACTATGGACCTCTTGGCGGCCAAAATCGGCGGCGAATGGGGTGAGCTGACCTGCCTGCTGCATGGGTTCCATCAGTGCCTTGAAACCGCCCATCCCCACTCCGAAAATTGGATGTTCGGCAAAAATGAGTAAAGCGGCCTTCCATAGCTGGAACCGAACACCAATTGACGTATTTTCATTGCCTTGATCAAAAGAATGCAGATTGTTGGCAACCATATTGATGCGGTGGTGGATTTCCGGCATCAAGGCATAGGTCAAGATGGCCAAGAGCAACAGTGCAAACGCGCCAGTAAAAGCTTGCCATGTGGGTAGCCTGGTTCGGTGGATGCAGTAAGCCAACAGCGCAAATACGGGCATGGCCACCCAGCCGCCCCGAGAGCCAGAAAGGATCGAGGCATAGATTCCGGCGAGCAATGACAATGCGGCAAACAGAAAGTACCAGATGCCGACGGAGGGTCGGGATGTGCTGCGCCATCCAAGCCCAAACACTGGGAGTACCCCCATGGTCAATGCGATATCGCCGAAATGGATCGGATTGACAAAGGAGGAACCGATGCGATCCAAACCATCACCTCCTCCCCAGTTATGCGGAAACCAGAGCGCCAAACCGCATGCTGCAAATGCACCAAGGATCAAGCCTGGCCAAACGGGTAATAGATATTGGGGTGGATATTTGCGTAGAGCAAAAAAAATCGGTGTAGACAGCAGGAAGCGAGAGACTGCATCGTAATAAGGCCACCCCCAACGCTGATTGGCCCACTGGCTCATGAATACAGCAATGGGCAGGGCCGCCATGGATAAGAAATAGATCCAAGCAGCGCGCGTTGACAGCGGGTCAGTGCTGCAATCTTTGGCTGCTGGGCGCCCCCAGGGCCGGGCTGCGCCCAGCCCGGCCCCCGTGGGGGGCAAGAAAACTTGGGACGGCCCTGCGTTTCCTTGAGAGCGCCCCCAGGGACGGACTGCGCTCAGCCCGTCCCCCGTGGGGGTCAAGAAAACTTGGGGCGGCACGGCGTTTCCTTGAGAGGGAGCAGTGCAAGGCCAGAGACCGCGCAGCAATGCGACGACGCTGATCAAAAACAACACAAAAAAAATGCTGTTGACAGCACCTGCCACGGTCAGTGTCAAAACCGGATAGGCAAGCAGAAGGATCGCGACCGTAGCCAGCACATATCTTGGTGCGGTGACGCGCTGGGGCCCCTCAGCCACTAGCATGGGGCTTCACCGAACGGGCATTCGGCCGATAGTGGCGGGCTGGAGCCGCGCTTGTGCACAAGCCCACAGATATGCTGCCCGGTGATCAGGTATTTCAGAGTGGCCACAAGAGCGCGCTTAGGTGCAGAACAAACCTGTATGAATCGCATGATTAAACAAATCGACTTGATGTGTGCCAAATGCTAACGGGGCATGATCGCCATGGATGGCTTTTGCTGCGGCAACTCTTCAACGCCAACCCCCGCAACCGTTCTGCCGCCTTGCTCATCGTGCTTTTCGCCGCGATTGTGGCAGCGACCGAGCCAGTGCTTCCAGCGTTGATGAAGCATGTGCTCGACGTGGGCTTCTCGACGAAGCGAGACTTTCCCTTGTGGGCTGTGCCTGCGGTGCTCATGGGCTTGTTCACGGTGCGGGGGCTTGCCTGGCTGGCCTCGCAGTTTCTCACACAGTGGCTGACGCAAAACGTGCTCGCGCGGGTGCGGGAGCTGGTTTACGGGCAGATTGTGCATGCGCAATTGGCGCAACTCCAGCGCGAGAGCGCCAGCAGCCTCATAGGAGCGTCTGTGTACGAGGCGCAGCTTGCGCTCGGCATGATCTTTCCGGGCCTGCTCACCCTGGTGCGCGACAGCTTCACTTTGATCGCCTTGTTCGGCTATCTGCTGTGGGTCAACTGGAGCCTGACGTTACTCACATTGGCCATTCTGCTGCCGCTGATTTTCACCATGCGCATCATCAGCCGACGCGCCAAGCGGCTGAATGCGCAGATGCAGAAGGCGGCGGAGGAAACCTCTTACGCGCTGGAAGAGGGCATGCTGGCCGCGCCGGTGATTCGCGTGCACAACGCGCAAAGCGGTTTTGCCGCTCGGTTCGATCGCATCAACCAGTCCTTGCGCCGCACCACGGTGAAAACACTCGTCTCGGGATCGACCACCACGCCGGTGTCGCAGTGGCTGTCGGCGCTGGCGGTCTCGGTGGTCATTGTGTTTGCCATGTGGCAGAGCGATGTGTCGGGGCAGCACAGCGTGGGCGGGTTTGTGGCTTTCATTACCGCGATGATGATGACGCTCTCCCCGCTGCGCCGCGTGGCCGACATCGTCCAGCCCATGGTGCGTGCGCTGTCTTCGCTCAATCGCCTGCAGGCCATCGTCAACGCGCCGCAAGAGCAAGACACCGGCGGCCACGCCACAGATCGGGCGCGCGGTGAACTGGCGTTTGACAACGTCGGCGTCACCATCGGCGCCATGGATCGCCCGGTGCTCGACGGCATCACCCTGCAGGTTCAGGCGGGCGAGAGCCTCGCGCTCGTCGGCCCCTCTGGCGCCGGCAAGACCACCCTCATGCGCCTCGTGCCGCGTTTGCTGGAGCCCACCCAGGGCCGCCTGCTGCTCGACGGCGTGCCGCTGCGCGACTGGAATCTGCACAGCCTGCGCGAGCAGATCGCCTACGTCGGGCAAGACGTGGTGCTGCTCAACGACAGCATTGGCGCCAACGTCAGCTTTGGCTCAGAGGTCAATGAAAGCCGCGCCTGGGATGCGCTCAATGCCGCCGCGCTGGGCGAGTTTGTGCGCAGCTTGCCAGGGGGCTTGCAAGCGCCCGTGGGCCACAACGGCTCGCAGCTCTCAGGCGGGCAGCGCCAGCGGCTTTCCATTGCCCGTGCGCTCTACCGCAACGCCCCCTTGCTCATCCTCGACGAAGCCACCAGCGCGCTCGACGCCGAAAGCGAGCGCCTGGTGCAGCAGGCCATCAACCGCCTGATGGAAGGCCGCACCACCATCGTCATCGCCCACCGCCTAGCCACCATTGCCCACTGCCACCGCATCGCCGTGCTCGATGAAGGGCGCCTGATCGAACTTGGCACGCAAGAGGAACTGCTGCAGAAAGGCGGCCTGTATGCGCAGTTGCACCATATGCAGTTTCATCTCTCGACAGCACCGATCTGAAGATCAAGGATGGATCGGGGATATGGGTTCGTCAGCACAGGACTGAAAGATTTTTAGCAGCCGATGGACATGGGTTTGCACGCTGGGGTCATAGAGCAAAGCGTTGAGTGGGTCAGCAATGCGGTGTTCACCTCGCAAGGCTTTTGAACACGCATCGGCTATCGATTGTGCGAGGAATTTTGGATCGCGCAGCGAGAAATCGATTTTTGCGCTGGCATCTAAGACTTCTGCGCTTCCCACGTTTTGAGCAATCACGACAGGTGTGCCGCATAGAACCGATTCGACGCCAACCAGGCCGAAAGGCTCGTAAAGCGAGGCGATCACGGTGTAATCCACTGCGGCGAAGACGGTTTCTATGTCTGATCTGTACCCCAGTTCAATGATGTTGGGGGCAGGCTGCGGTAGTGGACGTCCCGCAACGGCAAGGCAAATCGGGAGCTTTGTTTGGGAGAACAGCGTCTGGAGTTCGGCGTAACCTTTGCGCGCATGACCTGTCGACGCGAGCAGGAACACCACACGGTCAGCGGGCAGTCCAAGACGCAAACGCGCTTGCTGTCTGTCTTCTGCGCCGAGAGGCTTGAACCGGGAACTGTCCACCGGAGGATAGAGCACTTCGATTTTGCCGGACGACAATTGATAAAACTGCTGCAACTCGTCGCGCATGCGGTTAGAGTGCGCCACGATACGCACCGCTTTTGCGTAGCTTTTTCGCTCGAGTTCAATCTGGCTCTGATCCGTCCAGCCAGGTTTTCTCCCCATCGCCAGCAAAAAACCAGGGTGTGTTCCTCCGCAAACAGCAATGTCCGCATGAATGCTGTGATTGATGCCAAACACGCAGTCGATGGCTTCACGGTTCAAGATGCGCCGTACCGCTCGGTCAAACATTGCGCTACGCCAGAGCCGAGGAACGCCACGAATCCTGACGGGGATGCAGCGAGTCTGTTGGGCCTGCACCAGAGTGAGATCGATTTTGCGAGCGATGACGAGTGGGTGGACGCCCACGTTAAGCAGTCCGGCTAGAACGTCACGCGTGTAACGTTCCGCGCCGCCGCCGTGATTGAGAGCCTGCGCTGTGATGGCAAGGCGTAAACGAAAAATTGGTTCAATCATGAGCCAAGTTCATTTGGCCGGGCGCCCGGCGGCATCTGAGCCGTGCCGCAGGTGGATCCGGCCCTTCATCCGTATAAAAAAATCATAAAGCCAAGGCAATTGCGTATAGCCCAGCAGGCGGAGCCGATAGCCAAGTGGCACCCCCCGTGCGTTCCATGTGATGCGTAAGCTGCGATTTTTACTGTCATTTCTGAGCATCGCGTCGGTGTAGCGCACGCGGGCGAACTGGTCAGCAAGCGCTGCAAGCACGGGTTTGGCGCGCCCAGCCGAGTGGGCATCCATGGCATGTTGTTCCAGCGTGGCAAGTCCGGCTTGGTTGCCTCGGCGCATGTGTTCAATGAGCCCCTTCAGGCTGGAGTGGCGCCGTTTGCTGGACAGGCCGCCGCGCCTCCACTGAACCAGCGGTTCATGCAACGTGCTGGCTCCGCCAGACAGAATGGCGCGCAGCAACATGATCTGATCTTCTGCCAGCGCCCCTTGCTGCATGGGCCCAAAGCGTTCGAACAAGGTTTTGGTCCATACATGCGATGCGCCCACAAGCCAAGGCCTGGCAAGACACCACTGGTCAAGTGCATAGTGGTCAAGAGCCGTGTGCGTGATCACTCCGTGGACAATATTCTGATCATCGACGTCAAACAAGTCTGTCGCAATCAGATCCACCTGTCGATTTTTTGCGAGCCAATGCGCAACGACGCGGTCGCAGCGTTGCGGTTCCGATATATCGTCGCCCGCGGCGACGAACAGCAGCTCCCCTTGAGCGAGTTTTGCAAGACGCGAAAAGTGGGCGCTGATGCCCTCGTTCCGTGTGTTCTGGCGAATCTCTACGCGATGTGGGCCTGTATATGCGTCCATGATCCGCCTGATTTGCGCGAAGGTGCTATCGGAGGATCCGTCGTCTGAAATGATGATTTCTAGCGGAGAGTAGGTCTGAGCCAGTGCAGACCGCACGGCATGCTCCACAACGTGTTCCTGTTCATAGCAAGCAACGAGCATGCTGACCAGCGGCCGGTCAGAGGCGGCTGAGGAGTCAGGCACGGACATCAGGGCGCCATCCACCGCCCCGCCTGCTGCCGCACCACTTCGGGCAGGTGATGCTCGCGCGAGAACACCTCGCGTATCCACTCGGCATCGTTGCCGCGGGCGCTGACGTCGGCAAGGAGTTCGCGCAGGGCGACGTCGGACTTGCAGTCTGTGGCGTGGCCTTCGAGTTTGACGAGGGTGCGGATGAGGTCTTCGCGCAGGGTGCGGTGTTCGCGCGTGGCGGGGTCGACGAAGGTGCCGTCGAAACCGAAGCGGCAGGCCTGAAAGCGGTTGAAGGTGTAGACGAGGTAGTCGTCTTCCTGCGGCTCGAAGGGCCGCTCGCGCTGAATGTAGGCGCCCAGGGTCTGGATGTAGGCGGCGATGCGCGCCGCCTTGGTGATGGTGAGCGGGGTGTCCATCACGCGCACTTCAATGGTGCCGTATTCGGGCTTGGGGCGGATGTCCCAATAGAAGTCTTTCATGCTCTTGACCACGCCGGTGGCGGTCATTTTGTCGAAGTAGCGCTCGAAGTCTTCCCAGGTCAGGGCGAAGGGCGCCCGGCCCGAGAGCGGGAAGGCGAACACCGAGTTCAGCCGCGCGGAGTGAAAGCCGGTGTCTTCGCCCTGCACATAGGGCGACGAGGCCGAGAGGGCGATGAAGTGGGGAATGAAGCGCGAGATGCAGTGCAGGGTGTAGAGCGCGGTGTCGGCGTCGGGGCAGCCCAGGTGCACATGCTGGCCGAACACGGTGAACTGTTTGCTCAGGTAGCCGTACAGCTCGGAGAGTTGGAGAAAGCGCGGTTTGTCGAAGATGCGCTGCTGCGCCCAGTGCTGGAACGGGTGGGTGCCGCCGCCGGCCAGGCCCACGTCGAGCTTGTTGGCGGCCTCCACCAGTGCGCCCTGAATCTCGGTGAGCTGAGCCAGGGCGTCGTCATAGCCGGTGCAGATGCCGGTGGCGAGCTCGATCATGCTCTCGGTCATTTCCGGCGTGACCACACCGGGCAGCTTGTGGCCTTGCAGCAAGCGCAGCAGATCAGGTGCGCAGGGCATGAGGTCGTAGTTGTGCCGGTTGACGATCTGCAGCTCCAGCTCAATGCCTATGCTCAAGGCGCCTGATTTGGTGAAGGGCCCCAGACTCATGCGCTTCCTCCCGTGACGCGGCTGACCGGGCCTGGGGCGATGTCGCCGCTATAGCCCAGCGCCCAGCGGGTGAGCAGCGGGGCGAGCAGTTCGAGCAGGGCGATGGCGCTGAACGCGACAGCCAGCATGGGGTGCAGCGCCGCCCCGGCCGAGCTGCCGAGAAAGCTCAGCGCGAGCACGAAGCTCACGCCCGAGGCCGGGTTGAGCGACAGGCCCAGCGCGACAGACTGCCGCCAGCTTGCGCCGCTGATGCGGCCGAACGCCAGCGCTCCCGCCAGCTTGGCCGCCAGCCGCACGACGATGACCAGCGCCGCCGCCAGCCCGCCCGCCAGCAGAATGCGGGCGTTGAGGCTCAGGCCCAGAATGAGGAAGAGCAGCACCATGAGCACGCCGCCCGCCGTGCCGAAGTGGCGCGGCCACAGCCGCGGCCGGGGGCTGCGCCAGCGCAGCAGCGCACCAGCGAGCAGCGGCGTGAGCAGGGCCGACCAGTTGAGCATGCGGGTGAGCGAAAGGGTGAGCACGATGAGGCCGACGAGCATCAGCGCGCCGCCCTCGTCGCGGAAGTCGAAATGCCGCTCCACCCAGTTCACCGCCCAGGCCAGCAGCGCCGCCGCCAGCACCGAGCCGCCGAGCAGGTACAGCAGATGCAGCGCCGAGGCGGCCGCGCCCTGCGGGCCGTCGGCATCCATCATGCCCAGCAGCAGGCTGCAGACCAGCAGCGCGTAAAACGTGTTGAGGGCCGAGAGCAGCAGCAGGCGCTCGGTCACCTGCCCGTTGGCGCGAAACTCGCTGCTGATGCGCAGCACCACGGCGGGCGAGGTGGCCATGAGCGGGCCAGCCACGATGGCCGACTGCAGCGCGGTGAAACCCAGGAACACGAGCGTGATCCACACCGCGCCAAAGCCCAGCGCCGATTCGAGCAGGCTCATGCCCAGCAGGGCGGGGTTGGCGCGCAGCCAGCGCAGATTCACCCGGTGGCCAATCTCGAACAGCAGCACGGCCAAGGCCGTGTCCACAATGGCGCGGGCGCTGTTCTGCAGGTCATACACATTGAGCCCTGCGCCGCCTGCAGCGAGAATCATGCCCGCTGCGGCATAGCCCACCAGCCTTGGCCACTTGAGGAAGCGAAACACCGATTCACCCGTGAGCGTGGCCAGCACCAGCGCAGCGCCGACCCAGAACACTCCGTCGGGGTGCAAGGGCCATGCGGGCAGGTAGCTGTTGATCATCTTGCGGGGTCTCCGGTGTGTGAAATAGGCAGTCGTCGCTGCCTTGGTCAACACCATAGCAGAGCGGGAATTTGCAGGAAAGATGGGCGGAAAAGAGCGAAAATAGAAGCAGTAAATGTTGAAATAACGCGGTCTCGAAAATATTGAGACCCGCGTTATGATTGTTCGCAAACCTTCATGGAGTCGGCCGGATGAAACCTTCTGAAGCTTTATACGCGCACCGTGTTGCCATTCGCAGCATCGTGGAGTCGCGCCATGCAAGAAATCCGCGTGTGTTTGGCTCTGTTTTGCGCGGCGACGATACGGAAGGCAGTGACCTTGATTTGCTGGTCGATCCCCTGCCTGAAACCTCACTGTTCGATCTGAACGCCATTAGCAATGCTCTGGAGCGCCTGCTTGGCGTGCCCGTGGACGTTTTGACGCCGAATGCCTTGCCACCCAAGTTCCGGGACCAGGTGCTCACCGAAGCGAAGCCGGTGTAAGCCTCTTCACAGGCGAACTTCACAAAGGGTGTCCCATTGAACCGGAATGCGCTGCGGCTGGCAGACTATCTCGCCCATATCCTCGAAGCCATAGACCGAATCGAGCGCTACACCCGTAGCCTGGACCGGGTAGCGTTTATGGGCACCGATATGGTGCAGGACGCCGTGATCCGCAACTTCGAGATCATCGGCGAAGCCAGCCGCAATATTGCGCAGCGATATCCGGACTTTCTGCAGCGGCATCCAGAGATCGCACTGGCGGACGCCTATCGTTTGCGCAATGCGGTGGCTCACGGCTACTTCACCGTGGACCTTGGCATTGTGTGGCAGACCACGCTGGTGGAACTGCCTCGCATGAAGTCGTTGGTGCTGTCCGAGGTGCAGAAATTAGCGGCTCATTGAGTGTGCACCAGGGATCGGCGCCTCCCTAAAATACCCCGATGCCCTACGTTCACCTCCGCACCCATACCGAATACTCCATCGTCGACGGCGCCTTGCGCGTGGACGATATGGTGCCTGCGGCTGCCCGGGACGGCCAGGGGGCGCTGGCGATCACCGATTTCAACAACCTGTTTGCCACCGTGCGGTTCTACAAGGCTGCGCTGGACGCCGGGGTCAAGCCGATCATCGGCTGTGACGTGCTGCTGGGCAGCGCCCGCAATCCGGGGCAGTTCACGCGGCTGTTGCTGCTGGTGCAGAACCACACCGGCTACCTTCATCTCTGCGAGCTGTTGAGCCGTGCCTGGCTGGACAACCAGCAGCGCGGCCGCGCCGTGGTGCAGTGGGAATGGCTGGAGGGCGGGCTGGCCGAGGGGCTGATCGCCTTCTCCGGTGCGCACGAAGGCGCCATCGGTGCTGCGCTGCTGCAGGGCGACACCGCCACCGCGCGCGATCTGGCGCGGCAGCACGCCGCTGTGTTCGAAGGGCGCTTCTACATCGAGCTGCAGCGCAGCGGCCATGCCGCGTGCGAGCCGCATGTGCAGGCGGCGGTGCCGCTGGCTGCGGAACTCGGCCTGCCCGTGGTGGCAACCCACCCGGTGGAGTTTCTCAAGGCCACTGATTTCGAGGCGCACGAGGCGCGGGTGTGCATTGCCGAGGGCGAAACCCTGGGAAACCCGCGCCGCCAGCGCAAGTTCACCGATCAGCAGTATTTCAAGTCGCAGGCGGAGATGGAGGCGCTGTTTGCCGATGTGCCCAGCGCACTGGCCAACACCGTGGCGATTGCCCAGCGCTGCAATCTGGTGCTTGATCTGGGCAAGCCGCAACTGCCGCTGTTCCCCACGCCGCAAGGGCTGACCCCCGCCGAGTTCTTCCGCCAGCAGGCGCAGAACGGGCTGGAGCAGCGGCTGGCGGTGCTCTACCCCGATGCCGCCCGCCGCGAGGCCGCTCGCCCGCGCTACCAGGAGCGGCTGGAGTACGAGCTGGGCATCATCGCCAAGATGGGGTTCGAGGGCTACTTCCTCATCGTGGCCGACTTCATCAACTGGGCCAAGACCCACGGCTGCCCGGTGGGGCCGGGGCGGGGTTCGGGCGCGGGTTCGCTGGTGGCGTACAGCCTGCGCATCACCGATCTCGATCCGCTGGAATACGCGCTGCTGTTCGAGCGCTTCCTCAATCCGGAGCGGGTGTCGATGCCCGACTTCGACATTGACTTCTGCCAGGAGAACCGCGACCGCGTCATCGACTATGTGAAGGAGAAATACGGCGTCGAAGCCGTGTCGCAGATCGCCACGTTCGGCACCATGGCCGCCCGCGCCGCGGTGCGCGACGTTGGCCGGGTGCTCGACTTGAGCTACACCTTCTGCGACGGCATCGCCAAGCTCATTCCGGCCAAGCCGGGCCAGCACATCACGATTGCCGACGCGCTCAAGCAGGAGCCCATGCTGGCCCAGCGCTACGAGGAGGAAGAGGAGGTCAGGCAACTGCTCGATCTCGCCCAGCAGCTCGAAGGGCTGCCCCGCAACATCGGCATGCACGCGGGCGGTGTGCTCATCGCGCCGGGCAAGCTCACCGACTTCTGCCCGCTCTATGCGCAACCGGGCAGCACCGACGCCGTCTCGCAGTACGACAAGGACGATGTGGAGGCCGCCGGACTGGTGAAGTTCGACTTTCTCGGCCTGGCCACGCTGACCATCCTGGAACTGGGCGCGCAGCTCATCCGCCGCAACCACCCCGACCGCGCCGACTTCAAGCTCGAAGACATCCCGCTGGACGACGCCAAGAGCTACAAGCTCATGGCCAAGGGCGACACCGTCGCCGTGTTTCAGCTTGAATCGCGCGGCATGCAAGGCATGCTGCGCGACGCGAAGCCCGACCGCTTCGAGGACATCATCGCCCTGGTGGCGCTGTACCGTCCGGGGCCGATGGACCTCATCCCCACCTACTGCGCACGCAAGGCAGGCAAGGAAGACGTGGCCTACCCCGACCCGCGCATGGCCCCGGTGCTGGAGGAAACCTACGGCATCATGGTCTATCAGGAGCAGGTGATGCAGGTGGCGCAGGTCATCGGCGGCTACTCGCTTGGCGGCGCCGACCTGCTGCGCCGCGCCATGGGCAAGAAAAAGCCCGAAGAAATGGCGCAGCACCGCGGCATCTTCGCCGAGGGCGCCGCCAAGAACGGCATTGCCCCCGAAAAGGCCAACGAAATCTTCGACCTGATGGAGAAGTTCGCGGGCTACGGCTTCAACAAGTCGCACGCCGCCGCCTACGCGCTGCTCGCCGTGCAGACGGCCTGGATGAAGGCGCATTACCCCGCCGAATTCCTCGCGGCCAACATGAGCATCGCGCTCGACGATACCGACAAGCTCAAGATTCTGGTGGAAGACGCGCAGGCCTGCGGCATCAACGTGCTGCCGCCCGATGTCAACGCCTCGCAGTGGCGTTTCGACCCGGTGGACGACAAGACCATCCGCTATGCGCTCGGCGCCATCAAGGGCAACGGCCAGGGTGCGGTGGAAGCCATGATCGCAGCACGGCAAGAGCGGCCCTTCACCTCGCTGTTCGACTTTGCCGCCCGGGTGGACCGCACCCGCATCAACAAGCGCGTGCTCGAAGCGCTGGCGCGCGCCGGGGCGTTCGACGCCCTGCACCCCGAGCGCGCGGCCGTGCTCGCCGCCGTGGAAACCGCGATGGACTACGCCGTGCAGCAGGAAGCCGCGCGGCAGCAGGCCGGGCTGTTCGACCTGTTCGCCGCCGACGCGGCCACCGGCGCGGGCGACAACCCGGCGCACGAACCCGTTCTGCCCGCTGTGGAGGCGTGGGACTTGCGCACCAAGCTCTCGGCCGAGAAAACCGCCGTCGGCTTCTACCTCAGCGGCCACCTGTTCGATGCCAGCGCCGAGGAAGTGCGGCAGTTCGCCCGCACCCCGCTGGCCGAACTGGTGGATTCGCGCGAGCCGGTGCTCATCGCGGGCATCGCTGCCGGGGTGCGTCTGGTGCAGTCGCAGCGCGGGCGCATCGCCATCCTCACCCTGGAAGACCGCTCCGGCGCGATGGAAATCGTCATTGGCGAAAGCCTGCTCGACACCGTGCGCGACCGCCTGCGCGACGACGCCCTGCTGGTGCTGCGCGGCAAGGCGCAAACCGACCGCTTCAACGGCGGCCTGCGCTTCAATGCCGATTCGGTGTGGAGCCTCGATGACGCCCGCGCGCGCTTGGGCAAGCACATCCGCCTCGCGCTCAACGGCAGCAGCACCGCCGAGCCCTTGATTGCCCTCGCCCGCGAGCGCGCCAGCGAAGACGGCCTGCCGCTACTGCTCGACATCGAGCGCGCAGGCGCACAGGTCAGCCTGACCGTGGGCGGCTACCTGCTGCCGCCTTCCGATGCCGTGCTGGCCGAACTGGCCCGCATCGCCAAAGACGGCCGGGTGGCGGTGAACTATTGAGCGCCTCATGAGAAAACGCCGGGCCGCCCCAAGTTTTCTCATCCCCCTCGGGGGGGGGGCTGACGCGAACGCGGCAGGTCTGGGGCGCTTTCAGGCTCATTTCTCGTTGGACAAGGCTTCTACAATGGATGACATTTACGCTCTCGCGACGTCCCGCCAGTTTTTACACGCGCATGCTGAGATCGATCTGCCCGTAGCTCAGTTGGATAGAGCAACGGCCTTCTAAGCCGTAGGCCACTGGTTCGAATCCAGTCGGGCAGGCCAAAAAAACACTAGTAAATCAACGACTTATAGAACAAGCCCGACATGAATAGTCGGATATTATTTCATTAAAAACGCCCGTTTGTGGGAGCCAATTCCCACTCAATTCCCACTGACGGCCACGTTTTCCATTGCACTCCTCCCACGGAATTCCCACTGGCGAGCACTGAGCTGCACTTGATGGGGCAGATCCTCCTCCTCGAAGCGATGGCCCACGCCTCAGCAAATGGCGGCGATCGCACCGCACCGCAACAGTCCAGTCCCAGCGACGGACATGCAACAGGCCTGCTCCCGGACGCGTCCACATTCCCCATCCAAAAAAGCTCATCTTCTTAATCGATTCGGCGCCACAATTGTTCCCATGGCGAACGACGGCGATCTCCTCTTTGAAGACTGGTGTGATCCAGTAGATCTCCGCATCCCGCAGGATGTGGAGGAGATCCTCGCTCAGCGCGCGTGGCAAGACGCATGCGACGAACAGGCACAACGTCAGGCCCAGGAAGAGACGTTTGCGCGCGCGCTCAACTCCCGCGAGTTTTGCGTTTTGGCGAACGTCCGCGCCTTCATGGCCATCAGTGCGGACGTGGCGATCACCCGCAGGGCCGCACTCACCGCCTTATTGGCAGCGCTGCGTCGTAATTTGGCCGGTCTCTTGCAAGACGCTTTGTCCAACCGGCTGTGCTCTCTGGCGGCGCGGCGTGCCCTCGCCCCTGCCGCCACACCTTCCGGGCGCTCCATTCCGAGCGACTGCCTCACCCCGCGTCTTGTCGCACAACGTCCCTTTGCCGCCCGCGCCACGCGGGCCGCAGTGCATGCCTTGATCTGATTCGGATCTGAGCAACACCGACCGCCCGCGCGATCCTGCATCGGCGGTTTTTTTGCGCGTCCGCCTGCGCAGTGCGCCCATCCCACGCGTGTTCCCAACCTCAAAGGAGCACCCCATGGACCCCCTTTTTTTTGACCTTGTCAGAGGTCGCCCATCTTTTGCGTCGGCGCACCAAGAGCGTCGCCAATGCCGTCAACGCCCGGACGAATCGCCTGGAGTTCAGCGACGGCAGCAGCATCGCCACGATCAAACTCGGCCGCGCCCGGCTTATTCCCCGCACCGCCCTGGAGCAGTTCCTGCGCGAACGCGGCCTCACCCTCGACACCCCACAGATCGCGGCCGGCCCCCAGACACCCGCCGCGGATGCACCGGCAGACGCCATGCCTCCCTCCAAGCCCCGCGGCCGCCCCCGCAAAGCCGCGGGGTTCAACCGACCCGGAGGGCTGTGACATGCGGCGCACTCTCCTTGAAACAAAAGAATGGGCCAAAGCATTGGCCCATTCTTCTCGCACCAAAAAGAATAGGCCAAATCAATGGCCCATTCTTTCTCCGGGCATGAAAACGGGCCCAATCAAAGGCCCATTCTTTTCACGGCGCATGAAAACGGGCCCAATCAAAGGCCCATTCTTTTCGTGGTGCGTGAAAACGGGCCCAATCATTGGCCCATTCTTTCTCGCGCCCCCTCCGACAACCCACCCCACCCCCGACACACCCCTTGCCGGTCTGCAAGGGAAAGAACCGACAAAGGCCCCGCGGAGCATTCCTTCCGTCCAAGAAGGCACGCGGAGCAAGGGGCGTGTCCGAGGGGCCTGTGATGCGCCGGGGTGCAGGCGGGGAGCGGGCATCGTCTGGCGCAGGTCGATGTCGCGGTGGAACCCTCCCGCCCTGGTGTCATGGGCGGCGGATTGCTTGGATTGCTTCCTTCGACAGTCCACGCCGAAGCATCCCCCTGCCCAGATTGGCGCGCTGTCGTCCTACGGGGTGCGTGCGCGCAGGCGGTTAGCAGCAAGCCATGTTTTCGCTTCGCTCAAACGGCTTGGTCAGGGCTGCGCCCCGACACCCCGAGGCGGCCTTCGCTGCGCTCCTGCCGCCCGCTGCGTGCCTGCAGGGGAGGGTCGCGCATGATGCCCGAGATCCTTCCGCCGCTGTCCCGTCGGCGCAAAGGTGGCCGCCCCAAGGGCGACCCCGCCGCCGTGCGCGCGATGACGATCGGCGTGCGCGTATCGCCGTCCGAGTACGCCGTGCTGAAGGACAAGGCCGCGCAGATGGGCGTGACTCCGGCGCAGTGGTTGCGGCAGGCCGCCCTGGCCCGCCGCCTGCCCTCTCCGCCGGTACCGGCGATCAACCGCAGCGTGTACGCCGAACTGGCCCGGCTGTCGGCCAACTTCAATCAGTTGGCATGGCATGCGAACCGCGGCGAGAGCGTCCATGTCGATGCCGATCTGCTCCGACGGCTGGGGTTGGAGGTGTGCCAGTTGCGCCTGGCGCTGATCGGCGCAGGAGGACAACCATGATTGCCAAAGCCATCAAGGGCCGGGGCTTCCGCGGGGCGCTGGAGTATGACCTGGGCAAAGAACAGGGCCGGATCCTGGCGTCCAACATGGCCGGTCGCACTCCGCGCGAGCTGGCCGCCGAGTTCGGCGCGGTGCGCCGGCTGCGTCCCAACCTGGGCAGGGCCGTGTTGCATGTGTCGCTGTCTGCCGCCGTGGGCGAGAAGTTGACCGATGCGCAGTGGCAGCAGATCGCGCAGCGCTATCTGCGCGGGATGGGCTTGACGCACAACCAGTTCATCGTCACGCGGCACACGGACACCGAGCACGAACACATCCACCTGCTGGTCAATCGCATCACGCTCTCGGGCCGGGTGGTGAGTGACGGGCGGGACTATGCGCGGCAGGAAGTCCTCATGCGAGAGGTCGAGCAGGCGTTCGGTCTGCAATCCGTAGCGCCCAGCCGTGCGTCCGCGCGCAAGGCGGCCAAGAAGGGCGAGATCGAGCATGCGTTGCGCACAGGCCAGCCGTCCAGTCGTCAGCGCTTGCAGCAGTGGTGCGACGCCGCGGCCGAAGGCTGCGACAGCCTGACCACCTACGTGGAACGGCTCGACGCCGTCGGCGTGGAGGTGGTGCCGGTGGTGCAACTGGGCGGGGCGAAGCTGTCCGGGCTGTCCTACCGGCTTGAGGGCGTGCTGATGACAGGCAGGGACCTGGGGCGTGGCTACGCCGCCGCAGGCATTCAACATCGAGGAGTGATCTATGAGCAAGACCGAGACTTTGCGGCAGTCCGCCGCTGCATCGAACGCGAAGCGACTCGCGCATTTGGCGCACCAGATCGAGACGGTGCGCCAGGCGAAGCATCAGAGCGTGGAGGATCTGGCCACGGTGCTGGAGCCCTTGGCGCAGGCGATGGCAGCCTTGAGCGACGAGACGCGGCAGACCTTGATGCTGATCGATCGCAGGAGCCGCGAACAAGCGGAGATGTTCGCCAGGCAGTTGCAGGACGAGGTGCGCACGTTCCGGGAGATCACGGCAGCGGCGCGCAAGGCAGCGAACCAGATGCAGCAGTCGACGCAGGGGTTGCGGTGGAGGCATTACGCCCTGGCTCTGGTGACGGGGCTGTTGACAGCGGGGCTCGTGAGCGGATTCTGGCTCTGGGTGGCGCCGCCCAAGATCCAGAACACGTTGAACCTGGATCCACAGGCGCTCGCGCAAGATCTCGCGCCGGCGATCGCAGCCTTGAAGCCGTCCAGAAACAAATAACGGCACTTGGGGTGGAACGTCTCTTGGTCGGCATCCGGGATGCGCAAACCGGGCTGATGATGCACCGCCCCTGGAGCCGCGCCGAGTTGGAGCGGTCGGTCCCCTGGCTCAAAAGGATGAACGCCCGGGGGAACGATATTTACATTCGTCCCGATGGGGATCATGGTCTGGTACTGGTCGATGACCTGAAGCCGGATGCGCTGGAGCGGATGCAGCGGGAGGGGTATGCGCCCGCCGCCATCCTCGAAACCAGTCCGGGCAACTTCCAGGCCTGGGTGAAGCTGTCGGATGCGCCACTGTCCGTGGCGGTACGCACGCGTGCAGCGCGGGGGTTAGCCCAGCACTACGGTGGCGATCTGAACAGTGCGGACGGCAAGCACTTCGGACGGTTGGCGGGGTTCACCAACCAGAAGCCACAACACACCCGCAACCATCGCCAGCCCTACGTCCTGGCGCATGCCTGCTCCGGCACGATCGCTCGCGCCGCACCTGCGTATCTGGAACAGATTGCACAGCGCCTGGACAAGGCGGCAGCGGAGCAGGAACGTCGCAAGCGCCGGGACGCGCTGCAGTCGGCCAGGCCGGGGGCTGGACAGGGTCCCCTTCAGGAGTACCAACGCCAGGCGCAACGCCTGCTGGCCCAGTACGGCGCCGATGCCGACCTCTCGCGCGTGGACTGGATGGTTGCCACCGACATGGCGAAGTCGGGGCGATTCACGCTGCAGGACATCGAGACGGGTATCCGGGAGGGTTCGCCGAATGTGGACAGCCGCAAGGCGGGACCTGTTGAGGACTACGCCAGGAGAACGGCGGCAAAGGCGTGGAGCGATCCCGGCGTGCGGCAACACCGGGAGCAGGCGCAGGCCCGGCAAGCGCAGCGCGCCGGGGCGCCGGAACAAGGGCCCGGCGTGGACTGATGGGCTTTCCCCCGCCCGGCAGGGCGTGGGGGGTGTGTCGTTCCTGAGCCCGTTCGCTTTGCGCACGCCTACGGCTTTGCATGCCTGGGAAGAAACGCTTCGGCAGAGGTGCTGTCGCTGGCCGGTGCTCGGCCTGAGCGAGAACCTGCCAGTGACGGCCACACGGCGGTAGGGGTCTAGCGGAATTGTGCTGGCGCCCGGGTGCCCGAGCGAACTAGCCAAAGTGTCATTCGCGCTCCGGCTATACCCCCGCGTGTTCTTCACGCTTTTCGCAGCGGGCATCTGCACATCGGTCCGATCTCGGTTGCTGGGGTGGAACGCCAAGGCGCAGCATCCTATGAGCGGGCCGGAACTGTCGATGGCACAGGCTTTCGTTCTTGCGCCTGCGTACTATCTATGTTGCCCGTTCGATGCACGCACGGGTTGCACTTGCAGGGGCGTGCGGAAAGTCAGCCCGCGTCTCTGAGCATTGCCGCCATGACTCCCATTGAAGAACAACGGCCCGCATCCGAACCCAATTGGGGCAGAATCGCGGCGCTCATCGAGCAAATCTAACCATGCAGTGGATTGCCCCTTCTGAAAGAGATACCTCCAACGCCACCCTGGAAAAGTACCTGTGGGACTCGGCCGACCAGTTCCGCGCGAACTCCAGCCTCAAGCCTCAGGAATACTCAGGCCCCATTCTCGGGCTGATCTTCCTGCGCTTTGCCGAGGTGCGGTTTGTCGCGCAGCGCGCCAAGTTGGAAGCCACGGTCAGTTCCTCCCGGCGTGGCAGCCGGCTCGACGAACCTGCGGCCTATCACGCTGAAGGCGTGCTCTACCTCGCCCCCGAGGCGCGTTACGACTATCTGCTCGGCCTGCCCGAGTTCGAGCAAATCGGCGCCAAGGTCAACGACGCGATGCGCGCGATCGAAAAACACAACCCGCAGCTTGCCGGCGTGCTGCCCAAGACCTACAACCTGTTCACCAGCACCCTGCTCAAGGAATTGCTCAAGAAGGTGTCCGAGGTGCCGGCCACGGTCGATTACGACGCCTTCGGCCGCATCTACGAATACTTTCTCGGCGAGTTCGCCCGCACCGAGGGCCAGAAAGGCGGCGAGTTCTACACGCCGTCGAGCATCGTGCGCCTGCTCACCGAAGTCATCGAACCCTTCCACGGCCGCATCCTCGACCCCGCGTGCGGCTCGGGCGGCATGTTCGTGCAGTCGGCCCGCTTCGTCGCCGAGCACCAGAAAAATCCCGCCGCCGAACTCGCGATCTGTGGCGTCGAAAAAACCGACGAAACCGGCCGCCTGTGCCGCCTTAACCTTGCCGTGCATGGGCTGGAAGGCGACATCAAACACGGCGGCAACATCAACAGCTACTACGACGATCCGCACAGCGCCACCGGCCAGTTCGACTTCGTCCTCGCCAACCCGCCGTTCAACGTCAATGCGGTGGACAAGGAACGCCTGAAAGACATGGTGGGCGCTGGCCGCCGCTTCCCCTTCGGCCTGCCGCCCACCGATAACGCCAACTACCTGTGGATACAGCTTTTCTACTCGGCGCTGAACGCGACAGGCCGCGCCGGTTTCGTCATGGCCAACTCGGCGTCCGACGCCCGCTCCAGCGAGCAGGACATCCGGCAAAAGCTGATCGAAGCGCGCGCGGTCGACGTCATGGTCGCCGTCGGCCCCAATATGTTCTACACCGTCACGCTGCCGTGCACGCTGTGGTTTCTGGATAAAGGCAAGGCCAACACCGCGCGCGCCGACAGCGTGCTGTTCATCGACGCCCGCCACATTTATCGGCAAATCGATCGCGCGCACCGCGACTGGACAGCGGTGCAAATCGGCTTCATCGCCAACCTGGTGCGGCTGTACCGTGGCGAGGCGCTCGACTTCACGCTCGGCGGCGACGAAGCTGCAGCGGAAATCAAGGAAATCTTTTCCCCCGCTCCCCTCGCGGGAGAGGGCCGGGGTGAGGGGGCGATCCGTTATGCCGACGTGCCCGGCCTGTGCAAGGCCGCGACGCTGAAAGAGATCGAAGCGCAGGGTTGGTCGCTGAACCCCGGCCGCTATG
>JAQTVS010000188.1 GCA_028706735.1 Thiomonas sp. | reverse complement strand
TTGCCCAGCAGGAATTCGATGAAGCGGTATTGCCAGCTCTGAAAGCCGCTGGACGACGCCAGGTAGGGCCGCAGCGCGGTGTATTCGCTCGGGGTCATGGTGGCGAGAACGTCCCAGGCGTGGACGAGCTGCTCCATGATGCGCGAAACCCGCGACAGCATCTTGAACGCGGGCTGTAGCGCGTCGCGGCGCACGCAGTCGAGCGCGGCGTGCAGCTCGTGCAGCATCAGCTTCATCCAGAGTTCGCTGGTCTGGTGCTGAATGATGAACAGCATCTCGTTGTGCGTGGGCGACAGGGGATGCTGCGCGCCGAGAATGGCGTCGAGATGCAGGTAGTCGCCATAGCTCATCGACTGCGAAAAATCGAGTTGCGCGCCTTCTTCGTGCACGATCTCCTCGCCCGAAGATTTCTCAAGAAACTCGCCGGGCCGCCCCAAGAGTTTCTTGCCCCTTGAGGGGAGAGCCGAGCGAAGCGAAGGGTTTCGGGGTGGGCTCATGTGACGGCTCCTTTGCGGGCGAATCGCGCCTCGCGCCAGGTGCCGCTGTCCAGAATGTCGCGTAGGGTCTGCACGGCGTCGAACACATCGACGTGGCGCAGGTAAAGCGGCGTGAAGCCGAAGCGCAGCAGATCGGGGTCGCCGCGCGCTTTGTCGCCGGCACGGAAGTCGCCGATGACCCCGCGGGCGATCAGGGCCTGCATCACGGCGTAGCCGTCGCCGTCGAAGGTCAGCGAAACCTGGCTGCCGCGCTGAGCGGCGTCGAGCGGGGTGGCGACGGTGATCGGATGCGCGCTCAGTTGCTCCTGAACGAGACGGATGAACAGGTCGCTGAGCGCCAGAGACTTGCGACGCAGCGCCTGCATGCCGCCCAGCGGCTCGGCCGCCAGCACCGTGTCCACGCCGCAGTCGAGCGCAGCCAGGGAGAGCAGGGTCGGCGTGCCGCAGAGGTAGCGTGCAATGCCCTGGGCGGGCTGGTAGCCGGGGGTGAAGACGAAGGGCGCAGCATGGCCGTGCCAGCCCGAGAGCGGTTGCTCCACCCGGTTGACATGACGCGCATGCACCCAGACAAAAGCGGGTGCGCCTGGGCCGCCATTGAGGTATTTGTAGCCGCAGCCGATGGCGAAATCGGCCTGCGCGCCGTTGAGGTCCACTGGCACCGCCCCGGCGGAATGCGCCAGATCCCACACGGTGAGGACGCCCGCTGCGTGGGCTGCCGCAGTCACCGCGGCCATGTCGTGCAGCGCACCGCTGCGATAGTTCACCTGCGTGAGCAGGAGCACGGCCACATCGTCGCGCAGGCGGCTGAGGGCCTGTCCCTTTTCCACCAGGACGAGTTGCATGCCGTACTGGGCGGCAAGCGACTGCGCCATGTAGAGGTCGGTCGGGAAGTTCTCGCGTTCCGAGACAATGACGCGGCGCTGCGGCGCGTCGGCGCGGGTGATGGCGAGCGCGGCGCTGAGCACTTTGTACAGGTTGATGGAGGTGGAGTCGGTGACCACCAGTTCGTCGGGTGCGGCGCCCACGAGGCGCGCGATCTTGTTGCCCACGCGCCGGGGCAGATCAATCCAGCCTGCGGTGTTCCAGCTGCGGATCAGGCCCTCGCCCCATTCGTCCGACATCACCTGCTGCACGCGGACCGGTGTGGCGCGGGGCAGGGCGCCCAGAGAGTTGCCGTCGAGGTAGATCAAGTCGTCGGGCAGGGTGAATTGCTCGCGCAGGGCGGCGAGCGGGTCGGTGGCGTCCAGCGTGATGCAGTGTTGGCGATGGATTGTGGTCATGGGCAAAGAGTCGGAGGCAGTGCCCGCAGCACGGCGCGCACTGGCGAGGCGCATGCGCCTTGCAGTTTCAAGGGCAGGGCGATCAGCTCATAGTCGCCCTCGGGGACGTCATCGAGCACGAGGTTTTCGAGCACGCGCAGCGCATGCCGCCGCAGGCTCGCGTGGCTGTCCAGGGTCTTGCTGGTTGCCGGGTCGACCGAGGGCGTGTCCAGGCCGATGAGGGTCACGCCCTGCGCGGCCAGCCAATCCACCGTGGCCGGGGCGAAGGCGGCGAACTGGTCGGACCAAGCCGTCAACGCGCGATGGCGGGTGCGCACCAACACGCGCGGCGGGAGGTTTTCTGCGGCATGTTGCAGATGGGCGATGTCGATCAGGGCGCCGCAGTCCAGGGCGTGAATCACCCGGCATGGGCCCAGGTACGGCGCGAGGCCTACCGCGTCGATGCTCGCGCCGTCGTTCGCGTAGTGCAGCGGCGCATCCGCATGCGCGCCGACATGGGGCGACAGCCGCACGGCGCTGAGATTGACCGGGCAGCTAGGGCCGAGCCGCGCTGTCCACTCCAGGGAAAACGGCGCGTCGCCCGGAAACACTGGGGAGGAGGGCGAGACGGTTGGGGAGATGTCCCACACGCGGTTCATGGGCAGGCCTTCGCTCGGCTTGACTGTGTTTGATAGCGCACTGTGCATCTATGCAGCATATTGGATCGTACTTCGCAATTCACGCAGGATTTTCCCGCAATATGCCAAAACTGCGCGAGTTTTGCTGAAACCCTGCGCGCGTGCTGTCCTACAGTCTGTGCATTCCAGCAGCAGGAGACCCGCGCATGAACCCCCCTTCCACCGCGAACCCCATGGGCACCGATGGCTTCGAGTTCGTTGAGTATGCCGCGCCTGAGCCTGAAAAACTCGGCGTCCTGTTTGCCCAACTCGGCTTTCGGGCCGTCGCTCGCCATCGCCACAAGAACGTGACCCTGTGGCGCCAAGGCGGCATCCACTTCATCGTCAATGCCGAGCTGGATTCGTTCGCGCAGCGTTTTGCGCGGCTGCATGGACCGAGCATCTGCGCGATTGCCTTCCGCGTGAACGATGCAGCCGCCGCCTACAAGCGTGCGCTGGAACTGGGCGCCTGGGGCTTCGACGCGCATAGCGGGCCGATGGAGCTGAACATTCCCGCGATCAAGGGCATCGGTGACAGCCTGATCTACTTCGTCGACCGCTGGCGCGGCAAGTGTGGGCGTCACGGCGGGATTGGCGACATCTCGATCTACGACGTGGACTTCGAGCCCATCGGCGATGCGGGCGCCGAGCATGCGGGCGCTGGCCTGACCACCATCGACCATCTCACCCACAACGTGCACCGCGGCCGCATGGGCGAGTGGGCGGAGTTCTACACCCGGCTGTTCAACTTCCGCGAGATCCGCTACTTCGACATCGAAGGGCAAGTGACCGGGGTGAAGAGCAAAGCCATGACCAGCCCCTGCGGCAAGATCCGCATCCCCATCAACGAGGAAGGGCAGGAGAAAGCCGGGCAGATTCAGGAGTATCTCGACCTCTATCACGGCGAGGGCATCCAGCACATTGCGCTGGCCACTGACGACATCTACGCCACCGTGGAAGGCCTGCGCCGCGCCGGGGTGGAGTTTCTCGGCACGCCCGACACGTATTACGAATTGCTCGACAAGCGCCTGCCCGGCCACGGTGAAGCGGTGGACCGTCTGCGCGCCAATCGCATCCTGCTCGACGGCACGACGCAGCCTGAAAAGCGCCTCTTGCTGCAAATTTTCACTCAGACCGTCATCGGCCCGATCTTTTTCGAGATCATCCAGCGCAAGGGTGACCAGGGCTTCGGCGAGGGCAACTTCAAGGCGCTGTTCGAAAGCATCGAACTCGACCAGATGCGCCGCGGCGTGCTGGAAACGCAGAACGCCTGAAGATGGGAGGCGATCATGTCCAGCGTTCCGGTGACCTACGGCGAGGCCAGCATCATTCCGCGCGGTGACTACGCGCATTGCGACGCCGACTACACCTGTGCGCAGCAATGGGCGCGCTACACCCCGCAGGAGCATGCGCTGTTTGCGCGGCTCTATGCGCGGCAGATGGCGCTGTTGCCTGGGCGGGCTTGCGAGGAATTTGTTCAGGCTTTGCCGCATCTGCAGGCGCGCAGTGGCATTCCACGTTTTGACGACATTAACGTCCGCCTGAGAGGGGCGACAGGTTGGGAGATCGTGGCCGTGCCGGGGTTGATTCCTGAGGCTGCGTTTTTCAGCCTGCTGGCGGCGAGGCGTTTTCCGGTGACGGTGTGGTTGCGCCAGCCGGAGGAATTCGATTACATCGTCGAGCCCGATCTGTTTCACGATCTGTTCGGCCATGTGCCGCTGTTGTTCGAGCCCCGGTTTGCCGACTACATGCAGGCGTTCGGCGCGGGCGGGCTCAAGGCCCAGGGGCAGCATGCGCTGCAGTTTCTGGCGCGGCTGTATTGGTACACGGTGGAATTCGGCCTGATTGATACACCGCAAGGAATGCGAATTTATGGTGCGGGCATTCTGTCTTCTGGCGGCGAGGTGGAGCACAGTCTGCACAGCCCGCAGGCGCGGCGCGTGCGCTTCGATCTACTGCGACTGCTGCGCAGCCGCTATCGCTTCGACGCCTATCAAGAAACGTATTTCATCATCGACAGTTTCCAGCAGTTGTTCGACGCCACCGCGCCGGATTTCACGCCGCTTTACGCGCAGGCAGCCGCTCTGCCGGAGATCGAGGCCGGGGCGCTGCTGCCCGGCGAGGTGGATGAAAAGGTCAGGGCCGAAACGGGCTGAGGCGGTCTGAAGCGGTCTGAAGCGGTCTATTCGGCGTCGGGCTGATGCGCAGGCGCGGCGCGCACGAAGGCGTCCAACTCGTCGCATTCCGCGCAGATGCGCTCCACGGTGGCCAGTCCCGCCAGGCTGCAGCCAAAGCGGCGGGCGTTGAACACCTGCGGAACGAGGCAGCAGTCGGCCAGGGTGGGCGTGTCGCCGTGGCAGAACCGGCTGGTGCGCGGATCGCTTGCGAGCATCTTCTCCACGGACTGCAACCCGCGCTCGACCCAGTGGCAATACCACGCGGCTTTCTGCGCCTCGCTCAGATCGAAGGTGCGGGTGAGGTGCTGCAGCACGCGCAGATTGTTGATGGGGTGAATGTCGCAGGCGATGGTCTGGGCGATGGCGCGGATGCGCGCGCGGTCCGCCGCCGAGCCCGGCAGCAGCGGTGGGCTCGGGTGGGTTTCGTCGAGGTATTCGATGATGGCCAGGGACTGGTGCAGGATCTGGCCGTCATCGTCCAGGGTGGGCACGGTTTCGTTCGGATTGAGCGCGGCATAACTGGCGGCGTGCTGCTGGCCGCCCTCACGCAGCAGATGCACCGGCGCCGATTCGAAGGCCAGCCCCTTGAGGTGCAGGGCAATGCGCACCCGATAGGCCGCGGAACTGCGGAAGTAGGTGTAGAGCTTCATTCCGGCAGCGCCTGCACTGGGTTGCGGATGCTGCCGAACAGGTTTCTCCCCTGGTCATCGTGCATGCTGATCTCCACCACGTCGCCATCGCGCAGGAAGGGCGTGGCGGCCTCGCCCTGCTCAATGGTTTCGTAGGTGCGCACCTCGGCGATGCAGGCATAGCCCACGCCGCCGTGTTCGACCTTGGAGCCCCACAGCCCGCCCTGCTTGTTCGACACCGTGCCCGAGCCGATGAGCGTGCCTGCCGCCAACCGGCGGGTCTTGGCCGCGTGGGCGATGAGCTGGGCGAAGTCGAAGGTCATGTCCACCCCGGCATTCGGGTGACCGAAGCGCTGGCCGTTGACCTCCACCCGCAGCGGCAGATGCAGCTTGTTGTCGTGCCACGCCGCGCCAAGTTCGTCGGGCGTGAGCGCCACCGGGCTGAACGCGGACGCAGGTTTGCTCTGGAAGAAGCCAAAACCCTTGGCCAGTTCCGCGGGAATGAGATGGCGCAGCGACACGTCGTTGACCAGCAGCACCAGGCGGATGGCCTGCGCCGCCTGCGCGGGCGTAGCGCCCTGCGGCACGTCCCCGGGGATGACGGTTACCTCGGCCTCGAAGTCGATGCCCCAGCTCTCCTTGGCCACGATGGGGTCGCAGGGGCCGATGAAACTATCTGAGCCGCCCTGATACATC
>JAQTVS010000187.1 GCA_028706735.1 Thiomonas sp. | reverse complement strand
GGGCCCTCGCACCGGGCGGTGTGCAGGCGGGCTGGCAGGGTGATCTCTCCAGATGCGGCGGGCGCTTGTTGCGTGGCAGAAGCCGGGCAAGGGTGGACCGATTCGGCCCGGACGGCCAGGGTGAGACGGTCTCCGGCCTGCGCTGCGGCTCCAGCGGGCAGCACGCCAGACCAATCGAGCACGGGATGTCCGTCGATGCCGAGCGTGATCGTGGCCTGCTGGCCGCTGCCGGAGGACGACAGCACCTGCAAGGCCCACAGATTGTCCACGCCGACCAGACGCGCGGTGCGCAGATCAGCCGGGTGTTTAAACACGTTTTCTGGCGTGCCGATCTGCAGCAGCCTGCCGCTGTCGAGCACGCCGACGAGGTCGCCCAGCAGTCGGGCGTCGCTCGCGTCGTGCGTCACCAGCACGGTGGTGATGGCGCGTGCGCGCAGCAGCGCCGCCAAGGCGCGGCGCAGAGCAGGGCGGGCTTCGGGGTCGATGGCTGCGAGCGGCTCGTCGAGCAAGAGCAATTCGGGTGTGCCGACCAGCGCCCGCGCCAGCGCCACCCGCTGCCGCTGGCCGCCACTGAGCTGGTGCGCAGAGTGGCGCAGCCAGGGGCGGAGTTCGAGCGCATCGAGCAGGGCATCAAGATCAGCCTGCGCGCCCCGGCCAAAGCGCAGATTGCGTTCAATGGTCCAGTGCGGAAACAGGGCGTCGCGCTGGAACATATAGCCGATGCGGCGCAGCTCGGGCGGCAACGCGGCGAGGTTGCGCGCGCCCAGATGCAGCCGCCCGGCACGCACGGGCAGAAAGCCGGCGAGGGTGTCGAGCAGGGCGCTCTTTCCCGCGCCGTTATGCCCCAGCAGCACCAGGGTCTGTCCGGGTGGAACCTGCAGATCGACGATGGCCGACTGCCAAGCGCCAACACCCCATTGCAGCCCGCTCAATTGCAGCGCGCCAGGGGCGCTGTGGGCCGGGCCGGTGAGGGTGGGCGCCGCAAAGGCGGCATATTGCGTCAGAGCGGCCATGCCTTTTGCCGGTCTTGCGCGGACTGCGGGGCGCGTGCCGAGGCGAGCAGCCGCAGTCCCCAGAACAGCGCCATGACCACCAGCAGAAACAGCACCGACGCCGCCACCGATTGCCGCAGGCCCGACTGCAGAAACAGGTCGTAGATGCGGATGGGCGCGGTCATCGGGTAATAGGCCAGCAGCACCACGGCGGCAAACTCGCCGATGGCGCGGGCGAAGCACAGCGTCAGCCCGGTGCCGATGCCCTGGCGCGCCAGCGGCAGGGTGATGCGCCGGAACACTTCCCACGGCGCCGCACCCTGAATGCGGGCGGCGCGCTCGATCTGCAGATCCACCGCCTCGAAGCCGCCGCGCGCCGCGTTCACCGCGTAGGGCAGGCCGACATAACTCATCGCCAGCACGATGCCGGCAAACGTGCCCCAGAACTCCAGGCCGATGTGCGCCAGCGGCGCGCCAAGCCAGCCGTTGCGGCTGAACACCAGCAGCAGCGCGATGCCCGCAATCGTGTGCGGAATGGTGAGCGGCAGATCGACCAGCGCTTCCACCGCGCTCTTGCCGCGAAACTGCTGCCGCGCCAGCACATAGGCCAGCGGCACCGCAAACAGCGCCGCCAGCGCCGTGCTGAACAGCGCCGCCCCCAGGCTCAGGCCAATGGCGCTGCGCACATCAGCCATCTCCGCCACTTGCCGCAGGTCGCCCAGCGTGGGGTGCAGCAGCAACGCCAGCAAGGGCAGGGCGATGAAGGCCAGCAGCGTTGCGCCGATCAACCAGAACACCCAGAACATCGGGCTGCGGGTCTCATGCGGCGGCACGGTGTGCTCTCGTGTGCAGCGCAGGCTGTGGAAGTGGGTTCATTCAGGCCAGGCCACCGTCAGCTTGCGCAGGTCTGCTGGGACTTTGTCGCGGCGCATGGCATAGGGATGTTTGAGCGGAATGAAGCCATTGGCCGCAATCACCTTTTGCCCGGCTGGTCCGAGCAGGTAGGCGATGAACTCCTGCGCCAGCTTGGGATGCGGGGAGGCCGTTGGGATCGTCACCGCGTAAATGATGGGACGGCCGGCAAGTTCGCCGTTCTTGGTCTTGGCGCTGGCCTTGGCGTAATCGGCGTCATATTTGGGATTGCTGAGATTGATCTGCTGCGGCAGGTCGATGGACTCCATGTGATGTTGCACGGCATCCGAGCGGTAGATGGCGAGGTAGTCGATTTGCCCGAGCTGCAGCGCCGAGATCAGATCGGTCTCTGTATCGCGCATATTGCTCTCGGGCGAGTTGGCCAGCACCTTGGCCTCAAGGTCGGGCTGTTTGTAATACCGGCTGGCCAGATCGAGCATCTGCAGGGTCTGGTAGCCCGAGGGGTCGGTGTTCGGATTGGAGCGCCCGATCTGCACGCCCGGCTCGGACAGGACCTTCCACCAGTTGCTCGGGTTGATCTCTTTCGCGCCCTTGCTCTTGGGCGTGTAGATGAAGGTGATGGCGTTGCCCAGAAAGCCGATGGACCAGTCCGCGGTGGGTTTGTTGCTTTCATCGCCCTTGAACATGTACTTAGGGATGACCGAATAGTCGGCCACCGCCACCACGTCAGCCGGCTGGTGCAGAACCGTGACCTGCTTGACCATTTTGACGCTGCCGCCAAACTGTGGCTGCACCGTCACGCCGGGATGCAGTTTTTCGAAGCCGCGCGCCAGGGTGGTGAACGATTTGCCGAGCGTCCCGGCGGCGAAGACGGTGAGCGTTTCCGCCTGTGCTGCGCTACAGGTGCAGGCCGTGGCAAGCGTGATCGCGCTGAGGGCGAATGCGGTTTTTTTCAGTGTGTGCATAGGGAGTCTCCAGTCGTTGTGCATTTTGAGCATAACGCCAGGAAGCGCCGCGAGATGTATCCAAATTCGACAGAGAAAGATCAGCCCGCCGAGCGGGGCGGCCGCTGCGCCGACTTGGGGCGGAAGGCCACGCACACCTCGGGGTCGGTCTCCAGATACGGCCCGCCGATGAGGTCGATGCAGTACGGCACGGCGGCAAACAACCCGGGCACGACGTTCAGGCCAGCGGAGTCGCGCACGCCTTCCAGCGTTTCGGCAATCGACTTGGGCTGGCCCGGCAGATTGATGATCAGCGTTTTTGCGCGGATGACCGCAGTCTGCCGCGACAGGATGGCCGTGGGCACGAAATGCAGGCTGATGCGCCGCATCTGCTCACCGAAGCCCGGCATTTCCTTGTCGGCCACGTCCAGGGTGGCCTCCGGCGTGACGTCGCGCGGCGCGGGGCCGGTGCCGCCTGTGGTCAGCACCAGGTCGCACTGCTCGGAGTCCACCAACGCGCACAAGGTGCTGGCGATTTGCAGGCGGTCGTCTGGAATCAGGCGCTCGATGTATGTCACCGGATTGCGCAGGGCGCGGCTCAGCCAGTCGCGCAATGCGGGCAGGCCCTTGTCTTGGTAGATGCCGCTGCTGGCGCGGTCGCTGATGGAGACGAGGCCGATGCGGACCGGATCGGTGGCGGACTCTTCAGAAACTGGGGAGGGGTTCATCGTCTGCGGGATGGCTGGGAGTGTCATGGGTGGCGATGGCTGCTTTGACGAACTGGAAGAGTTGGCGGGTCAGGCGCGGCGGCTTGTCCACACCGACTTCGGCCCGCGCGCCGCGCACGAGTTGGCGTAATTGCTGCGCGTCGGTGCTTGGGTATTTGTCGAGGAATTCGGTCTGTGCCTTGTCGTCGGCCAGCAGAACGTCGCGCCAACGCTCCAGCGCATGCATGCGGGCGACGCTGGCACGGTCGTCCTGCGTGGCGGCGGCGAGAATCGCGCGCACCGCGTCGGCATCCGCCGAGCGCATGAGCTTGCCCACATACAGCGTCTGCCGCTTGCGGCCGCCATGCGCGGTGATGCGCTGCGCTTCAAGCACGGCGTCACGCAGGGCTTCGGGCAGATCGGCCTGGCGCACAGTGTGCGCGGGCAGATTGATGAGTTGTTCGCCGAGTTCCTGCAGTGCGAGCATGTCGCGCTTGACCTGGCTTTTGCTGGGCGGCCGGTCGTCTGGAACTTCGTCTGAAGCGTCGATGGGGCGATGCGGGAATTTCATGGCTCTTATTATCCGTTGAGTTGATCCACGCTCGCCTCGCCTGCCCATCCCGGGCTGGGCGCCGGGCCGCCAAATAGGAATTCCATATCGTGGGACGTTTCGCCTACAGCAAATCGCAGTTTCAAGACCTCGCCCAACAGGCGCTCGAACAGGCGCGCAAAGCCGGCGCCACCGATGCGCAGATTGAAGTCTCCGAAGGACAGGGCATGTCGGTCGGGGTGCGCAGCGGCCAGATCGAGAACGTGGAGCACAACCGCGACAAGAGCCTGTCCATCAGCGTGTTCGATGGCCAGCGCCGCGGCCATGCCAGCACGTCGGACTTTTCGGCAGAGGCGATTGCGCGCACCGCGCGGGCGGCGTTTGACATTGCCCGCTATACGGCCGAAGACGACTGCGCCGGCCTGCCCGAAGCCGAACACCTGGCGATTGGCAAGAGCGCGGCTGCGCTGGATCTCTATCACCCCTGGGATCTAACGCCGCAGAGCGCGGCCAAGATCGCCCTGCGCGCCGAGAAGGCTGCGTTCGCCGTGGACCCGCGCATCCAGAACAGCGAAGGCGCGAGCGTGTCCGCGCAGGAGTCGCACTTCGTCCTGGCCAACAGCCGCGGGTTCTGTGACGGCTATGCCACCTCGTCGCACAGCGTGTCGTGTGCGCCGATTGCGGGCAATGGCGACGACATGCAGCGCGATTACTGGTGGACGTCCGAATGCGACCCTGCCGACCTGGCCTCTCCCGAGGCGGTGGGCCGCTACGCCGCAGAGCGCGCGCTGTCCAGGCTGAAGGCGCGCAAGCTGTCCACGCGCAAGTGCCCGGTGCTGTTCGAGTCGCCGCTGGCCTCGGGGCTGATCGGCAGCTTCACCCATGCCATCAGCGGCGGCGCGCTGTATCGCAAATCCTCTTTTCTGCAGGACAGTCTGGGACAGCAGGTTTGGGCGGATCACATTGATCTTATCGAAGACCCCAGCCTCTCCAAACGCCGCGGCAGTGCGCCGTTTGACAGCGAGGGCGTGACCACGCGCAAGCGCAATCTGGTGGACGGTGGCGTGGTGCAGGGCTATTTGCTCGGCACTTATTCCGCGCGCAAGCTGGGCCTGCAAACCACCGGCAACGCCGGGGGGGCGCACAACCTGTTGCTGCAAAGCCGCCTCACGCAGGCAAAGGATGATTTGCGCGCCATGCTGCGCAGGCTCGACACCGGACTGTTCGCCATCGAACTCATGGGCCACGGCGTCAACTATGTCACTGGCGACTATTCGCGCGGGGTCATGGGGTTCTGGGTGGAGGGCGGAAAAATCCGCTATCCCGTGCAGGAGATCACGATCGCGGGCAATCTGCGCGCCATGCTGCGCAACGTGGTGGCCGTGGGCGCAGATACGCACACCTACGGCAGCAAGACCACGGGCTCCATCCTGATCGACGGCATGACGGTGGGCGGCGCGGGCTGAGGCTGCCGAGTCCCTCGCACAAGGCCGCCTTCGGGCGGCCTTGTCGTTAATGCGCGGCGATTACAGATGGCAATGAAAAACAGCCACCCGGAAAAAGTCAGGAATGCTCGGTACTTGCCCGAACTGATGCGATCTGTTACGTAAGTTACGATCCAATGATCGGATCAGCAGTTTCCTCGCTGCGTAAGCAATGACAGTCCGGTTCATTCCTTCATCTACCCGGAGACTCTATGGAACGTCGCTCTTTTGTCAAACACGCTGGCCTGGCCGGCATTCTCGCGGCAGGCACTGCACCTGCAGTCATGGCGCAGCAAGCCGTGCGCTGGCGCCTCGCATCGAGCTTTCCCAACTCGCTCGACACGATTTACGGCGCGGCCAATGTGTTCGCGCAAAAGGTCAAGGATCTGACCAACGGCAAGTTCG
>JAQTVS010000186.1 GCA_028706735.1 Thiomonas sp. | reverse complement strand
GCACCGTGGGCAATCTCATGGGTGGTCTATCGAAGGGCAGTATGTTCATCGAAGGCCATTTCGCCCGCTTCATCTACTGGCTGCTCTACCGCATGCACCTGCACGCCCTGCACGGTTTCTGGAAGACCGCCTTCCTCACGCTGGCGCGCATGATCTCTCGCACCACCGAGCCGCGCATCAAGCTGCATTGAGCGCGTACTCAGGCTGCTGTGATGGACAATGCCCGTCCACACCACCGGGGATAGCACATGAGCATGAAAAAGACAGACCTTGAAAAGCATCTTGCCAAGAAACTCGACGGCAAGCTGAAGTCGGGCGCGATCCCGCAGCGCTTCGGCCAGGGCGCCAAGGCCGTGGCAGCGAAAGCCGAGGCCAAACCCAAAGATGCCGCGCCCAAGCTGGTGCAACTCACCTGCAAGCTGCCCGCCGATCTGGCGCAACGCCTGCGCGACCGCGCCGTGACCGTCGAGGGCGGCGTGAATGCCATCCTGACCCAAGCCGCGACGCTGTGGCTCGATTCGACCGCGGTGGCCGAGCAGAAAAAATGAGTGTGGCGGTTGGACGAGGGGCCGCGATCCGAGCTCAGGCAGAACGACTGGATGCTATCAAGCTAGACCTGACCCCAACTGTTTTTCCTAGACCTGACCCCAACTGTTTTTCTCAACTGTTTTTCCAACTGTTTTTTTCACCGGCTTTTTGACCCATAGCAGTGCTATGGGCCTGCAAATCCGGCAAAAACTGTCCTCGCTGAGGCCCATTTTCGCTTTCGACGACCAAAGCCCGACAGGCTGCTAGCACGGATGCGTGGATTGCGACGATCATTCGTAATCCCTGTTACGCAGCCAGCAGCGAACACCTCTTAATGTTGGCCAACTCTTTCTTCAGGGCTTCTTTGGCTAGGGCTGTGTCGTATCCGACCTGCCCCCGCAGCCACCAGCCGTCGCTCAGGCCGAAGTAGCGGCAAAGCCGAAGATCCGTATCTGCCGTGATGGCCCGCTTGCCTGCGACGATTTCGCCGATACGCTGCGCGGGCACGCCAATATCCTTAGCGAGACGATACTTGCTCAGGCCAAGGGGCTTGAGAAATTCCTCTTCCAACATTTCACCGGGCGAGACCGGCGGAACAGTGCGCATGGTGTTTTCCTCAGTGATAGTCCACGATTTCAACTTTTTCCGGCCCTTGTGGGGTCCAGACAAAGCAGACTCGCCATTGCTGATTGATTCGGATGCTGTGTTGACCCTTTCGATCATTCTTGAGTGCTTCCAGGCTGTTGCCTGGCGGCGCCTTGAGATCATCAAGAACCGCCGACCAGTCCAACTGCGCAAGCTTGCGAAGGGCGGGGCGCTCAATGTTCACCCAGCGCTTCACTCGCTTGCCCTCAAACAGCGCCTGAGTGTCTCTGCACTTGAAGGACTTGATCGTCATGGGTGGCGATAATAACGTATCGCGTGATGATCTGCAGAGCGCAAAACAGGGTTGGGCCTGGGGTCACTGCACAGATCAGCAAACGCCCTCTCACCCCACGGCCCTCTTCAGCATCTCGCCCACCTGCTGCGGATTGGCGCGACCGCCGGTGGCTTTCATCACCTGGCCGACCAGGGCGTTGAGGGCTTTTTCCTTGCCGGCGCGATATTCCTCGACGTTCTTCGGGTTGGCGGCGAGCGCGGCGTCAACGGCGGCCTGCAGCGCTGCGCTGTCGTTGACCTGCGCCAGACCGCGGGCGTCGATGATGGCGTTGACCTCTCCGCCCTGCTCGCCGACCCACAGCGCGGCGAAGACTTCCTTGGCGGTCTTGCTCGACAGGGTGCCGTCGTCGATCTTGCGGGTGAGCGCGGCGAGTTGCGCGGCGCTCACGGGGCTGGCGCCGATATCGCGCGCGTCCCGGTTGAGCTGGGCGGCGAGTTCGCCCATGATCCAGTTGGCGGCCAGTTTGGGCGCGGCGCCCGCGGCCACGCAGGCCTCGAAGTAGGCGGCGTGGGCGCGGGTCTGGGTCATCTGCGCAGCGGCATCCAGGCTCAGGCCTTGTGCCGCGATGAAGCGCGCGGCCATTTGCGCGGGCAGCTCAGGCATGGTGGCGCGCACCCGCTCGATCCACTCGGGCGAGATGACCAGCGGCGGCAGGTCGGGGTCGGGGAAGTAGCGGTAATCGTGCGCGTCTTCCTTGGTGCGCATGGTGCGGGTTTCGCCCTTGTCAGGGTCGAACAGCCGGGTTTCCTGCACCACCTTGCCGCCGTCCTCGATGAGTTCGATCTGGCGGCGCGCCTCGAACTCGATTGCCTTTTCGAGGAAACGGAAGCTGTTGAGGTTCTTGATCTCGCAGCGCGTGCCCAAGGCGCCGCCGGGACGGCGCACCGAGACGTTGGCGTCGCAGCGGAACGAGCCTTCCTGCAGGTTGCCGTCGCAGATGTCCAGCCACATGACCAGCGCATGCAGGGCGCGGGCGTATTCGGCGGCTTCGCGGGCGCTGCGCATGTCGGGCTCGGTGACGACTTCGAGCAGCGGTGTGCCCGCGCGGTTGAGGTCGATTCCGCTGGCGGCGTTGCCCGCGCGGTCGAACAGGCCGGCTTCGTGCAGCGATTTGCCCGCGTCTTCTTCGAGGTGGGCGCGGGTGAGTTGCAGGCGGTGCGGTTTGCCGTCCACCAGAAACTCGACCACGCCGCCCTGCACCACGGGAATCTCGTACTGGCTGATCTGATAGCCCTTGGGCAGGTCAGGGTAGAAGTAGTTCTTGCGGGCGAAGACGGAGCGCGGCGCGATGCTGGCGCCCAGTGCCAGACCGAGGCGGATGGCGCGTTCCACCGCGGCGCGGTTGGCCACCGGCAGCACGCCGGGCAGCGCCAGGTCGACGGCGCAGGCCTGGGTGTTGGGCGCAGCGCCGAACGCGGTGGATGCGGCAGAAAACATCTTGGACTGGGTGGAGAGCTGAACGTGGGTTTCCAACCCGATGACCACTTCCCATTGCATGACGTGATTCCTTACGTTGAACGGCGGAACGCCGAGAGCAGCAGCGCGGCGGCGATGAACAGGGTGCCAAAACTGCGCTGCAGCCAGAGTTGATGCTGCTTTGATCGCAGGGCGCGCAGCACCCGCGCAGCCAGCAGGGTGTAGCCATTCATCACCACGATGTCGGTGATGAACAGCGACAGCCCGCACAGCAGATACTGCGGCAGTTGCGGCGCGGCGGGGTTGATGAACTGCGGCAGCACCGCGAGCATGAAAACCAGCCCCTTGGGGTTGCTGGCGTTGATGAGAAAGCCGCGCAGCACAAGCTGGCCGCGCGTGGGCGGCGTGGTGTTTTTGGCGCTGCCGTCGGCATCGGCCAGCCCATGCGCCGGGGCGCGCCATTGCTGGATGCCCAGCCAAAGAAGATAGGCCACGCCGAACCACTTGATCACGCTGAACGCGGTTTCGCTCGCGGCCAGCAGCGCGCCCAGCCCAGCGGCAACCACCACCAGAATGGCGGCGATGCCCAGTTGCAGGCCGAGGATGTTCCACACTCCCACACGCCAGCCGTGCCGCAGCCCCGTGGTCATGCACGAGATCGCGCCCGCACCAGGCGAGAGGCTGATCAGCCAGCTCGCGGCGAAGAAGGTTAGCCAGGTGTGCAGATCCATCGGCGGGCTCAGGTTGGAATGCCGCGCCGGGGCTGCTCGCGCGACGAATTGAAGGCGACAAGTTCGGGCCAGTCGATGGCGCCGTCTGGCTGACAAAACTCCGCAATGAATCCGGCGCTGAACCGATTGATCACCTTGGCGTAGGCGCCGAGAAACGCTTCGTTGCGCGCTTTGGCTTGATGTCCCAGGGGTTCAATGATGTCTTGATACATCGTGGCCTCGCCGGAAATCAGCTCCCAGAACGACTGTCCGCAGAGTTTCTGGTAATCGCCCTTTTCCGGCTTGGCGTCACGGCCATAGCAACATCCATTGACGGCGATGAGGTGCTTGCTCTGGCCGTAGATGCGCCGCGCCTGTTTGAAGTGCTCGCGCAATTTTTTGATCTGGCTGGAGTTTCCCCAGCTCGGGCCGGACTTGATGGAGACGATATAGCGCACGCCGTCGCGGTCAAACTCCAGATCGACGCCTTCGCTGGTCGATTTTCGACCGCCATAAACGAGTGAACACACCTCGATCGCCAGGCTTTCAAGGAAGTCGCCGAAGATCGTTTCTTCTTGAGAAGAGAGATGGGCATCGAGCAATTGTTTAACCAGATCGGGCGCTGATTCGACGTATTTGGTTTTGAACAGGTACGGGTTCTTGCGTTTGAGCACCGTTTTGAGCTGAAGCTCTTCCAGGCTTTGGAGCCGTTTGGCGTGGAAGTGCGGAATATGGCTCTCGATGAAAGCTGTGAGTCCCTGTTTAAGGTTTTTGTCCATAGATCGCAGGCTCCTCCATCAGTGCCAGTTGTTTGCCAGCGGCTTCTCTTGCCATGTCGCAATACTCTGCGGAGAGGTCAATGCCGATGCCGTTGCGGCCCAGCTCATGCGCCGCCTTCAGTGTCGTTCCAGAGCCGACAAAGGGATCGAGCACGGTATCGCCGGGATTGGAGAGCAGTTTGATGAACCACTCTGGCAAATTTTGTGGAAACGCGGCGCTGTGGTTTTTGTTCCCGCATTCGGTTGCAAGGTGCAGCACATTGGTTGGATAGGCCATGGGACGCTCCAGCCAGTTTGCGATGTTCTTGCCGAAACCGCTGCCGACCTGTGAGTCATAGCGCACCACGTCGTTCTTGCTCAGTGATTTGAGTCGGCTGCCTGCCCAATCGCCCATCGGCACCATGACCGCCTCCTGATTCATCGTGAACTTGCGCTCTTTGGTGAAGTGCAGGCAGCGTTCCCAGGCGTCACGGAAGCGGTTGGGCCACTTGCCGGGATAGCAGTTGCGTTTGTGCCAGATGTATTCCTCTGTCCACAGCCATCCCTGTTGGCGCAAGGCGAGGATGAGCTCAAGAACGTAAGTGTGACGCTCTCCGTTCTCGGCCTTTTCTTTGATATTCAGAATGAACGACCCCGAGGGTTTCAGCACGCGCAGAAATTCAGCGGAGCGCGGCAGAAACCATTCCACGTATTTTTCCGGGGCGATACCGCCATAGGTGTTCTTGCGGCGGTCGGCATAAGGGGGCGATGTGACGATCAGATCGACACTCTGATCCGGGAAGGACTGGAGCACTTCGGCACAATCGCCTTGCAGCACCTGAGACGTTGTTGTCATGAGTTTTTCCTTGCTCAGAAAGGGCTGCGGCGATGCCAATCGCTCACCTGCTGGTACTGGTGCGCCACCTGCAGCAAGCGGCTCTCGGCGAAGTGCGGGCCGATGAGTTGCAGACCGACTGGGCGGCGCGCGTTGCCGCCCGCGCCGAAGCCTGCGGGCACGCTCATGCCCGGCAGGCCGGCGAGGCTGGCCGACAGGGTATAGATGTCGGCCAGGTAATTGGCCAGCGGATCGGCCTTTTCGCCTCTGTTCCACGCCACCGTGGGCGACACCGGCCCGGCGATCACGTCGCACTGCGTGAAAGCGCGGACGAAATCGTCGGCGATCAGGCGTCGGATCTTTTGCGCCTGCAGGTAATAGGCGTCGTAATAGCCGTGCGACAGCACATAGGCGCCGATCATGATGCGGCGCTTGACCTCGGGGCCGAAGCCTTCGGCGCGGCTCTTGCCGTACATCTCGGCCAAGTCTTTGTAGTGCGCGGTTCGATGCCCGAAGCGTACGCCGTCGAAGCGGCTCAGGTTGGAGCTGGCCTCGGCCGGGGCGATGATGTAGTAGGCCGGAATGGATAGCTCGGTCAGCGGCAGCGAGACGTCCACCAAGGTGGCGCCCAGGCTCTCCATCGTCTTGAGGGCGTCGCGCACGGCGGCTTCGACATCGGCGGCCAGTCCCGCGCCGAAGTACTCTCGCGGCAGGCCGATGCGCAGGCCTTTGAGGGGGAGCGCCGCATCCGATCCAGGCAGGGGTTGATC
>JAQTVS010000185.1 GCA_028706735.1 Thiomonas sp. | reverse complement strand
CGCAGGTGGGGGCGGAAGACGTGGCCCTGCTGCAATACACCGGCGGCACCACCGGCGTGGCCAAGGGCGCCACGCTCACCCACCGCAACATCGTCGCCAATATCGTGCAGTCCGCCGCGTGGTATGCCCCGGCGCTGGGCAAGCTGCCTGCAGGCAAGCAGCTCAACACCATCTGCGCGCTGCCGCTCTATCACATCTTCGCTTTCACCGTGATCATGATGCTCAGCGCGCACGAGGGCGGCATGATGATTCTCATCCCCAACCCGCGCGACCTGCCAGCGACGCTCAAGGAACTGGCGAAGTACGAGGTGCACTCCTTCCCCGCGGTGAACACGCTGTTCAACGGCTTGCTCAACCACCCGGACTTCGACACGGTGAACTGGAAGGCGCTGAAAATGTGTCTGGGCGGCGGCATGGCGGTGCAGGAAGCCGTGGCCAAGCGCTGGCTGGAGCGCACCGGCTGCCCCATCTGCGAGGGCTACGGCCTGTCTGAAACCTCGCCCTCGGCCATCTGCAACCCCACCGACACCGACCGCTACAGCGGCGCCATTGGCATGCCGATACCGTCCACCGAGTTGCAACTGGTGGACGACAACGGCCGCGAAGTGGCGCCCGGCCTGCCCGGTGAAATCGCCCTGAAGGGGCCGCAGGTGATGCGCGGCTACTGGAATCGCCCGGAAGAAACGGCCAGCACCTTTACCGCCGACGGTTTTTTGCGCACGGGTGATATTGGCGAGATCGATGCCCGGGGCTTTGTGAAAATCATCGACCGCAAGAAGGACATGATTCTGGTGTCGGGCTTCAACGTCTATCCCAACGAGGTGGAGGGCGTGGCGGTGATGCATCCCGGCGTGCTGGAAGCCGCCGCGGTGGGCGTGCCCGACGCGAATTCCGGCGAGGCGGTCAAGCTGTTCATCGTGAAAAAAGACCCGTCGCTGACTGAGGCGCAGTTGCGCGATTTTCTGCACGAACAACTCACCGGCTACAAGCGGCCCAAGTTCATCGAGTTTCGTGGCGAACTGCCCAAGACGCCGGTCGGCAAGATTCTGCGGCGGGAACTTCGGCCGGAGTAGGAGCCCCCACGCTCCGGCTTCGCCTGCGCTGCCCCCCGAGGGGGCTGCCGCCGCCTTGGGGCGGCCCTGCGGTGGCGGCGTGTTGAAGGAGCCCCCACGCTCCGGCTTCGCCTGCGCTGTCCCCCGAGGGGGCTGCCGCCGCCTTGGGGCGGCCCTGCGGTGGCGGCGTGTTGAACACGCTCTGGCTTTGCCTAAGTTCCGTCCCGAGGGGCCATCCCCACCCCGACCCTCCCCACGCGTGGAGAGGGAGTGATTTCACCTCCTCCACCCTGTGGGGGAGGCCGGGAGGGGGAGCATCGTGGTCAGCGCGCGTCTTCCCGAAGGTCGCGCAGCAGGTTCAGCGCCTGCTGCACATTGAGTGCGCGGGAGAACACCCAGCCCTGAATCATCGGGCAGCCCGCGCGTTCCATCCACAGCAGGTCGGCGACGGTTTCCACGCCTTCGGCCACCACTTCCAGGCTGAGCGTCTTGGCCATGGTGAGGGTGGCGCGGGCGATGGCGGCCTTCAAGCGGTCGGTGCTCACGCCCGAGGCAATGGCGCGGTCGATCTTGATCTGCGACACGGGCAGCCGGGTGAGATAGCCGAGGTTGGAATAGCCCACGCCGAAGTCGTCGAGCGAGAGCTGCACGCCCATCGCCCGGAATTGGTTGAGCACAGCGATCAGATCGGGGTTGTGCTCGATCTCCACGTTTTCGGTGAGTTCGAGCACCAGCCGGTCGCGCAGCACGCCGAAGCCCTGCGCCATCTCGCCCACGCAGGACACGCAGGTGTTCACATGTAGTTGGCGTGGCGAGATGTTGTAGGCCATGGTGCCGGTGAATTCCTGTTCCTTGCACAGGCGGGAGAAGCCTTCCAGGGCGATGGACATCATCACCGGGCCGAAGCTGTCGAGCAGGCCGCAGTCGGCCAGGATGGCGATGAACTCGTCGGGCTGCACGCGCTCGCCGTTGCCGCGCGTCCAGCGCGCCAATGCCTCGAAACCGGCGATCTCGTAGGCGCCGCGCAGGGTGTCCAGCGTGGCGGAGTCATTGTGCAGCAGCACACTTTGCTTGCGTGACCAGATCGGCTGGAAATGCACCTCGAAGCGCCGGTTGACGATGGCTGCGCGCAGTTCTTCTTCCAGTTGCGAGCGGCGCTCGATGCGCGATTGCAGTGCCATGGAAAACGACTCCACCCGGTTGCGTCCCAGCACCTTGGACTCATGCATGGCCGCATCCGCGCGGCCCAGCAGCTCGGCGGTGGTGCGGCCATGTTGCGGGAACACCGCCACGCCGATGCTCGCGGTGGTCTGCAGGGTGCGGTCGGCATATTGCATGGGCTCGCTGAGTTTGTCCTGCACCAGCATGGCCATGCGCATGGCCTGCGCGGCGTTATGCGCGTCGCGTGCCAGGATGAGGAATTCGTCGCCGCCAAAGCGTGCGGCGGTGTTGTTGGGCCGGGCGAGCTGCACCAGACGCTGCGCGGTTTCCACCAAGACCTTGTCACCGACGGCGTGGCCCAAGGCGTCGTTGATCAGCTTGAAGCGGTCGAGGTCGATGAACAGCACCGCGAAGCTCTGCCCTGGTGGAGTGACGCCGATGGCGTCTTCCACATGTTTTTCGAACAGAGTGCGATTGGACAGCCCGGTGAGCGCGTCGCGGTAGGCGGCGAGTTCGAGTTTTTCCTCGGCCTGATGCGCCTTGGTCACGTCGCGCACCACGCCGCGGTAGCCTTGGAACAGACCCAGATGGTCGATCATTGGCGAGGCGTCGATGCGCCACCACAGCAACGCCTGATCCGGCCCCAGACGGAACGGCACGATGAGATCGCGCACTTCTTCATGTTCTTCCATGAGAAAGCGCAACTGCGCCCATTCCGGCGAAAACTCCTGCCCCGGATACAGCGCATTGAGGTTCTGCCCCAGCAGGTTCAGGCCGGACATCGGCAGGTCGCTGGCGCGGCGCGTGCTGCGGGTGATGTAGGTCAGGACATCGTTGAGGTCGGACTCCCAGAACCACTCGTTCGACAGCTCGGCCAGCATGCGAAACCGGCTTTCGCTGCGGTGCAGCCGCGTCTGCGTCTGCCGCAGTTCGGTGATGTCCCAGGTCAGGCCGAAGATGCGCGTGGCGGCGCCGTCGGGCCCGCGCTCGCGCACCATGCCGTGGTTCATCGTCGTCACCATGCTGCCGTCCACGCGGATGAACCGCGTCTCGACCGTCTGCACAAAACCGCCAGGGGCGCTGATGCGCGCAATCGCCTGTTCCAGCGCGGGCAGGTCGGCCGGCACCACATGCCCCATCCATTCGGGAATGGTGAACGTCTTGGGCTCGTGCCGGTGCGCTTCATCAAGCCAGTTCTGTTCGGCGTGCAGTTGCCCGCTTTGCAGGTCGAGTTCCCAGACGGTCAGCCCCGGGCTGGTGCGCAGCAGATCGAGCGAAGTGTCGCTGGCATGCAGGCGGGTGGTGTCCTGCATGAAGCAGAAATAGCCGGACGCCACGCCGTGTTCATCAGGCGGGAAGGGAGCGAGCCGCACCTGCAACCATCTTTGCGACTGGCGTCCTGCGTGATGTCCCTGACGTTCATATTGCGCAATCTCGCCGCGCAGCACCGCAGCAATGTGCGGCGCAATGGAGGCCAGCGTTTCTTGCGGCATCAAGGCATCCAGCGACTTGCCGAGCAGTTCCGCCGGGGTCTTGCCCAGCCAGTTGGCATACGCCGTGTTGCAATACAACAACCTGTTCTGCGCATCGAAACAGCCAGTCATCAACGGCAGATGCTCCGCCCACTGCGCGATGTCCTGGCACCAGGAGGCGGAAGAATTTGGTGGTGTTTCTCGTTCCATGCGCTGGGATGTTGTGCAGACATTGAAAGGGGCGCCCCATGATTGCGCGCGCCCCTTGCGAAGCAGACGAAGATCGTCTGTGACAGCTTTGTAAAGTCTAAGCCAAGCAGAGCATAGACGGGGGTGATTGTCTTGCCGCCCCAGAAAATGTGAAATTTTGAAACACACCCAATTGGCCCGGATGAAAGTTGCACAATTGCTCGCCGATCCCAGCCATTGAGGATCGCTCAAGACATGCAGACTAAAAAACAACTGGAGGGAATATGAACAAGGCGATATGGGGCTGCCGTCATGCAGCAACGCTGGGTTTGGTGGCGCTTCTGGCGGGGTGTGGCGGTGGAGGCGGGGGGAGTACGCCAGCGCCGACATGCACGGCAAACTGTGTTTCGGGGCAGGTGACGGATGGTTCAGGAGGGGGAGTGTCCGGGGTGTATGTCACCGCCACCAATCCGGCCACGGGTCAGACTTGCGCCACGTCCATTGGCACGACATCCAGCGCGGGAGCCTATGAATTGTCCGCCAGCAGCTGCGGTGGATCGTCCATCATCGTCAGCGCACCAGTTGGCGGCGGCACGGTGGTGAACAGTTGCACTGTTGGTCAGGCTTGTAATATCAATCCGGGAACCACCACCTCGGTCGCTGCTTATGCCGGAACCTGGACGGCAAATTACATTTCCTCAACTGCGGGAGGCGACTCCGGTCGTTGCAGTGTCGTGGTCCAGCCAGATGGCAACATCGACGCGACGGTTGACAACTGCAATTCGACACTGTCCGGTCCTTTCAAACTGAGCGGAGCAGTGAATGCGCAAGGAATTTTTCAAGGAACGACCACATTGAATGCGACCTATGTCGGCACATTCAACGCGACGAATCATTCCGCAGTGGGCGCCTGGACGAACACTTCGGGCGGCGGTGGAACCTGGGCGGCTACGCTGCCTTGAGTTTTCCTGAGCGTGCAAACAAACAGGCCGCGCGCGGCCTGTTTCTACTGTTTCCATTCTGCCGCGGGCTTTTACACTGACCGGCATGATTTCTTCTGTCGTTCATCCTCCTGGTCAGACCTATGTCGTGGGCGGAGCGGTGCGGGATGCCTTGCTGGGGCGGCCGCATGGGGATCGCGACTGGGTGGTGGTGGGGGCGACGCCTCAGCAGATGATCGATGCCGGGTTCCTGCCGGTGGGGCGCGACTTTCCGGTGTTTCTGCATCCACAAACCCACGAGGAATACGCCCTGGCGCGCACCGAGCGCAAGACAGCGCCGGGCTATCGGGGCTTTGTCGTGCATGCGGCGCCCGAGGTCACGCTGGAGGAGGATTTGCTGCGCCGCGATCTGACGATCAACGCCATGGCGCGTTCGGCCGAGGGCGCGCTCATCGATCCCTACGGCGGCCAGCGCGATCTGCAGGCGCGAGTGTTGCGGCATGTGTCGGCGGCGTTTGCGGAAGACCCCGTGCGCATTTTGCGGCTGGCGCGGTTCGCCGCCCGGTTCGGCGATTTTGCCGTCGCCACCGAGACCATGGACTTGATGCGCCGCATGGTCGCAGAAGGCGAGGTGGACGCGCTGGTGCCCGAGCGGGTGTGGCAGGAACTGGCGCGCGGCCTGATGGAGCCGCAGCCGCAGCGCCTGTTCGCGGTGCTGCGCGAATGCGGCGCGCTGGCGCGGCTGCTGCCGGAGCTCGACCGTCTGTGGGGCGTGCCGCAACGGGCCGACTATCACCCCGAGATTGACACTGGCGTGCACGTCATGATGGTGTTGCAGGCCGCAGTCGCACTCGACGCGCCGCTGACAGTGCGCTGGGCCTGCCTGATGCACGATCTGGGCAAGGGCGTCTCCCCGCCGCCGGACCGCCCCAAGGCGGGCTTTTCCCCCTCCCAACCTTCCCCACGCAGCGGGGGAGGAATGGCGACCCCCTCCCCACTTGTGGGGAGGGGCGGGGTGGGGATCGCTCCCTCGGGGGGCAGCGAAGCGTGGGTGCCCTCTTCAACACCTGCCAATGACTTGCCGCGCCATATCGGCCACGAGCAGCGCAGCGTGGTGCTGGCGGCTGCGGTGGCGCGAAGGCTGCGGGCGCCG
>JAQTVS010000184.1 GCA_028706735.1 Thiomonas sp. | reverse complement strand
CAAAATCCTGTTCTCGGGCGACCTGGGCGTGTCGCTGCTCAGCGGGGAGGAAGCTGGGCATGTCATCACCAATCTGCAGCCGTTTCCGCATGGCATGGAGGCGTTCCACCGGCGTTACATGGTCAGCAACAAGATTCTCAAGCTCTGGGTGAGCATGGTGCGCAAGCTCGACATTGTGATGATCGCCCCGCAGCACGGCGCCCCGATTGCCGGCGCAGCCATCGGCCAGTTGCTCGACTGGCTCGACGGCCTCGCCTGCGGCATCGACCTCATGGGGCCGGGGCAATACCAAATCCCGGAAGGAGACCTGCGTGTCTGAGCGCACCCGCTCCGCTTTGCGTTTTCCCTCGGCATCGCCGCAGACCGCACCTCCAAACGGCGCACTGCGAAAGCCGCGTCCCATGCCGCACCGCGCATGACTTCGCGCCGGATTCAGACCGTCCTCGGCCTGTTGCTGCTCAACGCCGTCCTGTTCCTGATTTACGGACTGCTGGGAAAACTGCCGTCCCTGCTGTTTTCCTACGTCTCCCCATTCTGGCCACCGGCTGCGTTGTCCGTCTTTGCCGCCATGCTGTGGGGATGGCGCGCGATGCCCGCGGTTTTTCTGGGGTCGCTGTGGGTCAATACGGACCTGTTCAACTGGAGTTTGGCGGGCGCTCTGTGGGTCTCGCTGGGCAATGTGCTCGCACCAATGGCAGGCATTTGGGGCCTGCGGAGCCAGACGGTTGAGGCGCAGCAGATCTGGAACTCTCCGGCCGCCATCACCCGCTTCCTGTTCTGGATGGGGGCGGTCAATGGCCTGTTGTCCGGCTTGTTTGGGGCGCTCGGCCTGGTGGGTCTCGAAGGCCAGGCGCCCCATCTCTTTTTGCCAACCCTGCTGCAGTGGGCAGTGGGCGATGCCTCCGCGGCGTTGATGCTCGTGCCGGTGGCCCATTTGCTCTGGCTGCGCAGCGGCAGAGCGGTGCGCTGGTGGCGCCTGCTGCTGCAGGTCGAAGGGCTGTTCGCCCTGGCGTTCAGCGTGCTCGTCTGGGCAGCGGCGTTCTTTGCCCCTGGCTTGAGCCTGCCGGTGCGCCTTGGCCTGCTCGGCATGCTGTTGCTGCCGCCCATCTGGTCGGTTTTTCGCCTGGATCAGCGGCTGACACTGCTGCATCTGGCGGTGGCGTTCATCCTGGTTCTCGGCGCCACGATTGCAGGGCATGGCCCCTATGCGAGCCTGCCCCTGGCGCAGGCTGTGGTGGGCATCGAACTGCTGGGCATCGCCATGTCCGCGAGCATTCTGTATGCCGGCGCACTGCACAACCAGCGGCAACAGGCCCTTGCTGAACTGCGCGTCCTGAACCGGGATCTGGAAACACGGGCGGAAGACCGCGCCCAGGACCTGCTGCGCAAGGAGCGCAATTTCCGCGACATGATCGAGCGCCTGCCCGCACCGACCGTGATCACCAACCCGGACACCGCGCGGGTGCTGTACGCCAACCCCGCCGCCCGAGAACTGTTCGGCAACAACCAGAGCGATCTGGCCGGCATGTCCACCCACGCGCAATGGGTCGATCCCGACATCCGCCAGAGCTTGCTGGCCGAGGTGAAACAAGCCCATGCGATTCAAAACCGCGAGATCGCGTTTCGGCGTCTGGATGGTTCGGTCGTCTGGGTTCTTGCCTCGGTGATCGAAACCCACTTCGACAAGACCAACGCCTTGCTGTTCGCCTTCAAGGACATTTCCGAGCGGATGCAGCGGGAAAAATTGCTGCAGTCGCAGGCCCAGACCGACGCGCTCACCGGGGTGCCCAACCGCCGCCATTTCATGACCCAGGCCGGGCAGCGGCTGTGCGACCTTGCGGCACAACACAAGGCCGCCGCGTTCGCCTTGTTCGATCTGGATGATTTCAAGCAGGTGAACGACACCCGGGGGCATGCCTGCGGCGATCTGGTGCTGCAGCAGGCGGCCCGTCTTCTGCATGACAAGATGCGGCCGCAAGACGTGTTTGCGCGCCTCGGAGGCGAAGAATTCTGCCTGCTGATGAGCGATGTGAGCGCCGAACAGGCGCTCGAACTGGCAGAGACCATGCGCCAGGAACTCGATGGGCAGATGCAGATCTGCCCCGACGGCCATCCCATCCCGTTGCCAAGCTGCAGCATCGGCGTGGCGTGGGCGCAGGTTCCAGTGGATACCGGGGCGCAGGCCAATGGCGATGCGCCGGGAGCCGCTGATGTTCTCTCCGCCCTGATGGAACGCGCCGACGCGGCCTTGTACCAGGCCAAATCGGAGGGGAAAAATCGCAGCGTGTTGTCCAGCGATCTTTCTTCGCCAGCCTCGCGGGCGTCCGCAGCGCAGGCCAAACAGGTGTCCCGCCCGGAAGCCCATGCCCTGATGCCGCTGTCTTTGCTGCGTGCGCTGGCAGCGGAGGTGCACTTTGGCCGGTTTTTCGAGCGTGCCGCGCAGGCCGCAGCGCATTTGGTCGGCGCAGATGGCGCGGCATTCATCGAACGCGACGGCGGCACGCTGAGTTACCGCTTCTTCCACGGCCTGCCTGAGGAATATCAGCAGCAGTTCGCCGCCTATCGCTTTCCTGCGGATCAGGGAACGGCGGGACAGGCGATTCGTGAGGGACGGGGCATATTTCACGCCGACTATGCCGCAAGCCCCGGCGCCCTGCCCGCCTTCGTGGACAGCGGGCTCAAGGCCAACTACCTCATTCCGGTGCGCGCCGGCGGTCAGACGCTCGCCATTCTGGCAATCGCCTGGTTTTCGCACCACCCTACAGACGAGCCCGACCCGCAGCAAACCGAGAACGTCCAGCTCCTTGCTGATTTGATGGCGGGCGCGCTGCGCCGCGAACGGCTGGAACGCAAGCTGCGCAAACGTGCGACGCGAGACTCGCTGACCCGGCTGCCCAACCGGGCGAGCCTGGAGCAGCATCTGGCGCGCGCCGTGGCGCGGGCGCGGCGTCAACAGCAGATTCTGGCTGTGGGCATGCTTGATCTGGATGATTTCAAGCCCGTGAACGATCAATGGGGGCACGCCGCCGGAGACGCCTTGCTGCGCAGCTTTTCCCAGCGCCTGCAACAGGTCCTGCGCGAGACCGATTTTGTCGGCCGCCTGGGCGGCGATGAATTCGTCCTCGTGCTGGAGGGCCTGACACGCCAGTCCGATCTGGAGGCGACGCTATCGCGTCTGCACGAGGTCGTTCAGGCGCCGTTTGACCTGCCGGATGGGCACAGCGCCTGTATCGACATGAGCCTGGGGCTGGCGCTGTATCCACAACACGGCGCAGACGCCGATGGACTGATCCGTGCGGCGGATGCTGCGCTGTATGCCAGCAAGGCCGGCAAGACAAATCGGAGCAGTTGGTGGCAGCTTTGCGGCCAAACACAAGGTCCCTCGGTCCTGGCATCAGCGCGCGCTGCGGTGGGGGTGGCGCCATCGCCCATTTCTCCTTATGGCCCGGACGCGCAGCGGCTTCTGCGTTTGTTCCAGCCGCAGGTCAGCGCCTTCGCCTCAGGCTTCGTTCAGCAGTTCTATGACTATCTGGGCGCGCAACCTGACATGCAGGTCGTATTGCGGAGCCTGAGTGAGCACGAGCAGGTTCATTTGCACCGGGTTCAGGAGACGCATCTGCTGGCTTTGCTCTCCCCCGATCTGGAAGAGGCCGCGCATCGCTGCAACGCCCAGAGACTGGGCGCCGTCCATGCCCTGACCGGGGTCTCTACCACTGTGCTGGTTGACGCGCTGGAGATCTACGTGCAACAGGCCATCACTTTGATCCAGCACAGCGCCCTGCGCGAGGCCGATCGACCGCTCCTGCAACAAACCGTCACCGGACGCGTCCGCGTGGAGCTTCTGTCGCAGGCGCAGGGCGAACAGGAGACCATCGATCAGTACATGAACTGGATTCAGACGGCCACGCAAACCGCAACAGGTTTTGTCAACCGGATCGACTTTATGCACTGGGTGCTGGAGGAACTCAACCGGCTGCCGGGAATCCAGGCGGTTGCCTACGGCCGACCAGACGCCATGGGGCAATCTGTGGTTGAGTTCTCCACGCCCCGCTTCGAGGCCTATGTGGCCCATTTCCAGCGTCATCGGCAGGCCTATCTGCCACTGCTGGAGAGTGCCAGCCCGCTGTCCCAGGCCAGTCAGCTGCGCGCCTGGCGCAATGAGCGCATCGCAACCGTGGCCAGCTTTTCCCAGGATGCGCGCGCGGCGCCCTGGCGCGATGGCGCAGAAGAAGTCGGTTTTCGCAGTGCCGCGTCCATTCCCCTGCGGGACGGCGAAGACCGCATGGCCGCCATTCTGACCCTGTACGGCGCCTACCCCAACCAGTTTGAATCGCCCTGGATGCAGCACAACCTGACCCTGATCGGGCAACTCCTGACCCGGTTCCAGAGCCACTCCCAGCGCGCACCGCTGAAGGTGCTGCCCGATCACAAGCGCGTGGAGTGGCGCTCGCGCCTGACACCGGAAGGCCTGGACATGCTTGTTCAGCCCATCATCGATTTGCGCACCGGCACGGTCAAGCGGGTCGAAGCCTTGGCGCGCCTGCGACTGCTGGATGGAACACAGGTCACTCCAGGAGAATTCCTTCCCTGGTTCGGTGCGAGCGAAATCACCCGGCTGTTCACCCTCGGCTTGGATCAGTCGCTCCAACACCTCCGCGCCTTGGATGCGCAGGGCCTGCGCTTGGAACTGTCGGTGAATCTCCCGCCGGAGGTGCTCATGCAGCCGGACTGCCCGCGCTGGATCGCCCAGGCTCTCGAACGCGCAGACCTGCCGCCCGCCCGGCTGCACCTCGAACTGCTGGAAAGTGGTGACTTCCAAGACGCTCCGGGCCGGGACGCCGCGGTGCAGGCGCTCTCCGCCCTTGGCGTGCGTCTGGAAATGGACGATCTGGGCTCCGGGTACTCCAGCCTGCTGCGTTTGCGGCAGTTGCCGTTCCACACCGTGAAAATCGACCAGGGCCTGGTGCGTGAAGCCGGAAAAGATCCCCGCCGGGTGATCGGCTTCATCGGCTCTCTCATTCGTCTGGCACATACGCTCGACCTCGAAGTGGTGGTCGAAGGGCTGGAATCGCCCGGCTTGGTTGAGGCCGCCGCGATGCTTGGCGCGGATTTCGGCCAGGGTTTTGCCCTGGCGAGGCCCATGTCCGCCGAATCTCTGGTCGATTGGAACCAGCACTTCATCCAGACGCTCGATCCGGCATATCCCGCCACAGCGCTCGGCGCCCTGGCCGCCCATTGGCTCTGGGAATATGGAGAGCGCGACCTGTATTTCGCCGACCCGGCCCTGGCGCATCATCACTGCGCACTGAGCCACTATTTGCAAAGCCACGGGCTCACGGAGAGCGAAGTGGGCCGGGTTCATGCGCAAATGCACCAACTCGCCCGCGAAAAGGGCATCCATTCACCCGAATACCGGAACGCCATGTCCAGAATGGTGACCCTGCTGATGAAAGAACACCATGAGCCACAAAGACCTTGACCCCATGCAGCAATTGGTCGATGTCGACTGGGACACCCCGGAACTGCAGGAACTGCTGCGCAAAACTGCGCATCTGCACCTCGACAAGCGCAATCTGGTCAACAAGCGCACGGTCCGGCTGAGACAGAGCTGGCAGACCAGCGCCGCCTCGCGTCCGGCCATCTGGGTCGATACGGGCCAAGACGATGCGCAGCGCGTGTTGCTCACGCAGTATGTCGTGGAGCCCGGAGATCCCGTGATGCTGGAAATCCGCCGACCCGACCGGACAGAGTTCGTCTATGCCGAAGTACTGTCCTGCCGGAAAGGGCAGCGCATCGGGGATGACGGCATCTGGGTGCTCATCGTGCGCGACCTCAAACGTCGGCCGGGTTGACCACTAGGAGCCTGTCGGGCTTGGGTCGCGTCAAGCGAAAAAAGGGTGTGGGGATGGCCTGTGGCGGCGGATTTGCCGCCCCATAGCCCAAGCTATGGGGCAAAAAGCCGCTGCCGCAGGA
>JAQTVS010000183.1 GCA_028706735.1 Thiomonas sp. | reverse complement strand
GTCGGCCATGCTGACCACCCGGGCGGCGCGACTGTTGTACAAGGGGTAGAGCACATCCTGACCGACGAAGGCCGAGGAATGGGGCACGAAACCGCCGCCCAAGTGGCAGCTCGTGCAATTCATCGCCGCGCCGACATTGTTGGGCAGCAGCTTCTTGGTCTGCGTCATCAGGCGATAGCCGTAGAGGATTTCCGCGCCGTTGGGTTCATGCGCCAGCGAGGCGAGATCGGGCGCCTTGAAGGGCGCTTCGTGCGTCGGCTTGGGCTTGGCGACCAGCGCCGGTGCGACGAGGGCCGATGCGGTTTGGGCCAGGACAGGCTGGGCTGCGAGGCCCGCCAGCATGCACGCTGCCAGCAAGGTGCGCACCGTGATGTTGGCGCGTGAATGGGTTGTGTTGTTTTGCATGATGGTCTCCCTCAATGGGTTTTGGCGATGTCCGCGCGCACTTTCGCCACCTCGCTGGCGCTGACCGCCGCCCCGCTATTGCCCCAGCCGCTGCGCACGAAGGTGGCGATGTCGGCCACCTGCTGGTCGCTGAGCACCTTGGCGAAGGCAGGCATGGCGAACGGATGAACGCCTTTGACTTCAGCAGTCTTTCCCCCCGCCAGAATCACATGGATCAGATTGAGTGCATCACGCGACTCCACCGTGGGGTTGCCCGCCATGGCCGGAAACACACCTGCCGCACCTTGCCCATCGTTCTGATGGCAGATGGCGCAATATTGCGCATAGGACAGAGAACCGACCGAGTGCAAATCGGGCTGCGGCGCGGGTGCGACCGGCTGCGGCGCCTTGGACTTGTTCGGGTCGGCAGGCAGTGATTTGAGATAAATCGCCACCGCCTCCAAGTCGGCGCCGGTCCAGTGCTCAGAGCTGTGATGGATGACATCGGTCATGCTGCCCATCGCCGCGCCGCTGCTGTTGCGCCCGGTCTTGAGCAACTGCACGATGTCGGCCACGCTCCAGCTCCCCAGGCCGCCCACATCATTGCCGCGCAGATTGCTGGCGTACCAGTTCTCGACCTTGGCGCCCGAGAGAAATAGCGAACCATCCGAGCCGCTTGCGCTCAGCGCCTTTTCCTGCATGCCGATACCGCGCGGTGTGTGGCAGGCGCCGCAGTGGCCCAGACCCTCCACCAGATAAGCGCCGCGGTTCCATTGGGCGCTTTGTTTCGGCTCGGGCTGGTAGGCCTGGTCATCGGAGGCGTACATCCACTTCCAGATCGCCAGCGGCCAACGCATGGTCAACGGCCAGATCATGGTGGGCGGCTTGTCGGGCTGGGCCACAGGCTTCACGCCCTGCATGAAATAGGCGTAAAGCGCCTTCATGTCTTCGGGGGTGACTTTGGCATAAGACGGGTAGGGCATGGCCGGATAAAGGTATTTCCCGCCGGGCGCTACGCCATGACGCACTGCACGATCAAAATCCTCAAAGGTGTATTTGCCGATGCCATTGTCCGGGTCGGGCGTGATATTGCTCGAATAAATCGTGCCCATCGGCAGCGGCATGGGAAAACCGCCCGCAAACGGCTTGCCGCCCTGCGCGGTGTGACAGGCGATGCAGTCTCCGACCTTGGCCACATAAGCGCCCCGCTCGATCTCCTGCTGTGAAAACTGAGGAGCGGCCTGCGCCAAACCAATTCCGCAGATTGTCAATAGAAATCCAGATACATAATAAATTCTGGATTTTTTATTTGTGATTTTCATGTGACTACCTCCATATATTATACATTTTGTGCAATACAGCAATTATATAAATAGGTTAATGCATCATCGCTTTAATTTTTTGATTCAGCGCAAGAGATGTACGTGTTGTAAATTTCAGCGGTGCTGCGGTGCGGCGGACGGGGCGATGGGGCCGTCGCTGGGCAGCAGATTCGAGCCGAGCACTTCGCGTTCGTCGAACACGAAGCAGCCGCCCTGGTAGTGCGCGCCGCCGACCTGCTCGAAGTATTTGAGGATGCCGCCTTCGAGCTGATAGACGCGCTCGATGCCCACGTCCTGCATCAGCAGCGCGGCTTTTTCGCAACGAATGCCGCCGGTGCAGAAGGTCACCACGGTCCGGCCGGAAAAGTCGGCGGCGTGTTCTTCGACAGCGGGGGCGAATTCGCTGAATTTGCCGATGCGAAAGTCCACGCAGTCGGCAAAGCTGCCGAGATCGCGCTCGAAGGCGTTGCGGGTGTCGAGCAGCACGACCGGGCGGCCCTCGTCGTCGCATCCGGCGTCGAGCCAGGTCCGCAGGCGTTCGGGCGTCACCGCCGGTGCGCGCCCGGCCTCGGGGCGAATCTGCGGACGGTTCAAGGTGATGATTTCTCGCTTGATCTTGACCTTCATGCGCTTGAAGGGTTGCGTGGCGGACAGCGATTCCTTCGGGCAGAGATCGGCCAGCCGGTCGTCGGCGCGCAAGGTCGTCACCATTGCATCGATCGCCGACCTTGATCCCGCGAGAAACAGGTTGATGCCCTCGGGCGCGAGCAGGATGGTGCCCTTGAGTTGCAGCGCGTCGCACTGCGCCGCCAGCCGCGCCTGCCGACCGCTCAGATCGTCAAGGTGGACAAATTTGTAGCAGGAGATGTTGACCACGTCGGGCGTGGCAGTCAATGGCGCAGTCGTCATGGGCGCCATTATCGGGCTGTACCATCGCGCGGCCCGTCCGTTCCAGTTCATGTCCATGCTCGACGCCTCCCGCCCCAATCAGTTCGCCCTGCTCGGCCAGCGCCGTTTCGCGCCGTTTTTCTGGACGCAGTTCGGCGGCGCGGGCAACGACAATCTGTTCAAGTTCGCCTTCACCGTGATGGTGGCCTACCGCGCCGAAGCGGCAACGGCATTGTCCACCGGGCTGATGGTCAACCTCATCGCGGCGCTCTACATCCTGCCTTTCGTGTTGTTTTCCGCCACCAGCGGGCAACTGGCCGACAAGTACGACAAGGCGGTGCTGATGCGGCGGGTGAAGACGCTGGAGATCGCCATCATGGCGCTGGCGCTGTGGGGTTTCGTCACCGCCAACCTGCCCGCGCTGCTGGCCTGCGCCTTTGGCATGGGACTGCATTCCACCTTGTTCGGCCCGGCGAAGTATGCCTACCTGCCGCAGCATCTCGACACAGCCGAGCTGACCGGCGGCAACGGCATGACGGAGATGGGCACGTTCGTGGCCATTCTGCTGGGCAATCTGGCCGGCGGCCTGGTGATGGCCTTCGAGCGCGGACCGCTGATCGCCGGGCTGGCCTGTGTGGCCGTGGCGCTGCTGGGCTGGACGGCAGCGCGCTTCATTCCGCCCACCACCCCGGTGGACCCGCAGTTGCGCATCAACTGGAACCCGTTCACCGAGACCGCGCGCAACCTGCGGCTGGCCGCCGCCGACCGCACGGTGCTGCAGGCGCTGCTGGCGATTTCGTGGATGTGGTTTTACGGCGTGGCGTTTCTCACCCAGTTTCCGGTGTTCGCCAAGAATGTGCTCGGCGGCAACGAGGCGGTGGCCTCGCTGCTGCTCGCGGTGTTTTCCATCGGCATCGCGCTGGGCTCGGTGGCCTGCGAATGGCTGGCGCGCGGGCGGGTGGAAATCGGCCTGGTGCCGCTGGGCGCCATCGGCATGACGGCGTTCGGCATCGATCTCTATTTCGCCACGCTGCACCTGCCGCATGAGGCCGCGTTGCAAGGCGTGCTGCCCTTCGTGCGCGACCCGGCGCACTGGCGGGTGATGCTCGATCTGTTTCTGCTCTCGGCCAGCGCCGGCATATACAGCGTGCCGCTCTACGCCCTCATCCAGCACCACACCCCGGCCACGCACCGCTCGCGGGTGATTGCGGCCAACAACATCCTCAACGCTCTCTACATGGTGGTGTGCTCGGGCTATTGCGCGGCGCTGCTGGTGGCCGGGGTGAGCGTGCCCGCGCTGCTGCTCAGCGTGGCGCTGCTCAACGCGGTGGCCGCGGGCTGGCTGATCTGGCGCCAGCCGCTGTACGGCCAGCGCTTTCTGGCCTGGGCGCGGCAGAGAGCGTGATGCCGCAGGCGCGATGAAACCGGCCCGGCGCGGCAGGAATAGGCGACTGTGCGAACATTCCAGGGTTTGTCGCTCCCGCCCCGCATGCCTTCCTCTCCCCCGCCTCGCGCTCCGCAAGACCCGCCGCTTTCCGTCAACCAGTTCAAGCTGCTGGGTCAGCGCCGCTTCGCCCCGTTCTTCTGGACGCAGTTCGCCAATGCAGGCAATGACAACCTGCTGAAGTTCGCCTTCACCATGCTGGTGACCTACCGCACCGAAGCGCAAACCGGCCTGCCGGCGGGCCTGATGGTCAACCTCATCGCCGCGTTGTATGTGCTGCCCTTTGTGCTGCTGTCGGCCACTGCGGGGCAACTGGCAGACAAGTGCGACATGGGCGTCATCATGCGGCGCATCAAGACCTTCGAGATCGTCATCATGCTCGCGGCGCTGTGGGGCTTCATCACGGTGAATGTGCCGCTGCTGCTGGCGTGCGTGCTGGGCATGGGGCTGCATTCCACCCTGTTCGGGCCGGTGAAGTTCGCTTATCTGCCGCGCCACCTGCACACGGCCGAACTCACAGGCGGCAACGGCATGACGGAAATGGGCGGCTTTGTCGCCATTCTGCTGGGCAGCATGGTCGGCGGGGTGCTGATGACCTATCCGCAAGGGCCGGTGTTTGCCGGGGTGGCCTGTCTTGTCGTCGCGCTGGCCGGATGGACGATGGCGCGCTTCGTGCCGCACACGCCGCCGCTGTCCAGCGACACCCGCATCAACTGGAATCCGTTCAGCGCAACGGCGCGCAGCCTCAAGCTCGCTGCCGCCGACCGGCCCGTGCTGGTGGCGTTGATCGCCATTGCCTGGATGTGGTTCTACGGCGTGGCGTTTCTCACCCAGTTTCCGATCTTCACCCGCGAGGTGGTGCATGGCAGCGAGGCGGTGGCGTCGCTGCTGCTGGTGATTTTCGCCGTGGGCATCGGCCTGGGCTCGTTGGCCTGCGAGTGGATGGCGCATGGCCGGGTGGAAATCGGCCTGGTGCTGCTTGGCGCCATCGGCATGTCGGTGTTCGGCATCGATCTCTACTTTGCCGCGCAAAAACTGCCGCACAACGGGCAGTTGCAAACCCTCACCCTGTTCTTGCGCGAAGGCGAGCACTGGCGGCTGATGGCCGATCTGCTGCTGATCTCGGCCAGCGCTGGCATCTACAGCGTGCCGCTGTATGCATTCATCCAGCACCGCGTGGCCGAAACCCACCGCGCCCGGGTGATCGCCGCCAGCAATATGCTCAACGCCCTGTTCATGATCGCCTGCGCGGCCTATTGCGCCGTCTTGCTGACTTCGGGCGTCGGCGTGCCCATGCTGCTGCTGACCGTGGCCGTGTTCAACGCCATGGTCGTGGGCTGGCTGATCAGGATGCAGCCAGAATATGGGCGGCGATTCGTGGCATGGGTGTTGCGTGCCTGAGCGGATCGCTTTCCCGAGGATCTGTCATGCAACTCTCCGTCATCATCCCCGCGCACGCGGCGCACGCATTCATCGGCGACGCGCTGGATTCGCTTGCGCAACAGCAGCTCCCCGCCGGGGTGCGCTTGCAGGCCGTTGCGGTGTCGGACGACGGCACCGATTACGCCGCGCATTTCACACCGCGGCGCGCTCGGGCGATGCACTGGATTGCGGCGTCCACCGGGCGCGTGGGCGCGGGCGCTTCTGCTGCGCGCAATGTCGGCCTGCGCCACATCACAGGCGATTTTGTGTCCTTCCTCGACGCCGATGATGTGTGGCTGCCCGGGCGCACCGCAACGCTGCTGCCCTATGCGCAAGCGCATGGCGCCGCGGTCTGCGCCATGGCGGTCAAACGGTTTGAAGCCCCCCGGCAGGCGCCTGCGCAAACCGTGTTTTCGACCCACGGCCTGTTCACCCCGGCCAGGCCTTGCAGGTGGACGGCGGCTTTTCCCCCATCTATCGCCGCGACTGCATCACCCATCTGTGGGACGAGACGGTGAACTTCTCAGAGGACGTGCTG
>JAQTVS010000182.1 GCA_028706735.1 Thiomonas sp. | reverse complement strand
CCAGCAGGCGCGTCTGCTGGGGATGAGCCGCGGTGCGGTGTACTCCCTGCCCCGGCCGCCCAGTGCGGCCGATCTGGCGCTCATGCGCCGCATCGATGAGATCCACCTGGAGCACCCGTTCATGGGATCCCCCTGAGTCAGAATAGTTGTCGCCACCAAAAACCTACGGATGATCTGCAAAATGGCGACCCAACATGCAAAGAAAAACCTATTCCCCTGAATTCAAAGAACAAGCACTGCGCAAAGCCCACGAGCGCGGCGCCAAAACGCTTGCGTCCATCGCAAACGAACTCAACCTCCCCCTGGGCTCCCTCAAGAACTGGCTCAAGGAATCCAACAAAAGCGGTGGTACGAACGCACCTACCAGCGGCCCTGCTGCCAATTGGACTGCCGCCCAGCGCCTGAGCGCCCTGACCGAAAGCCATGGTCTCAAAGACCAGGCCCTGCACGCCTGGTGTCGTGAACGCGGCCTGTTCGAACACCAACTTCAGCAGTGGCGCACCCAGTTCTGTGCGATTGACAAACCGCTAGTCACGCCACAGGACGGCGCGCTGCGTCAAGCCAAACAAAAGAACGACCAGTTGGAACGTGAACTGCGTCGCAAGGACAAAGCACTGGCAGAGGCGGCAGCGCTGTTGGTGCTGCAAAAAAAGTTCCAAGCCCTGTGGGAGGGCGAGGAAAAATGACCACTACCACACAGCGCCAAAACATTGCCCGCCTGATTGACCAAGCCTGCCAAAGCGGCGCACGCCTGCATCAGGCCTGCAAACAAATTGGCTTGGCCTGCCGCACCCTGCAGCGCTGGCTGCACCCCAGCGCGGGGGCAGATGTAGATGCAAACGCAAACGCTCCTGCGCCAGAGTCGGCGCAGCAGCAACAGGAGCCGCAGGCGAGTGTTGAGGCTGAGCCGACTCTGGCGCGCGCGCCGGTTTTGGCTATCGCCCCCAGCAACGACAAGCCAGTTGGCGCGGATCGCCGCCAAGCGCGCCTGCGCCAGGCCGTCACCCCGCACAACAAGCTCACCGAGCCCGAGCGTGCAGCCCTGCTGAGTGCGGCCAACAGCGACGCGTTCAAGGACTTGCCCGCCAGCCAGATCGTGCCACGCCTGGCCGATCAGGGCATTGACCTGGGCAGTGAATCGACCTTGCAGCGCCTGCTGCGCAGCCAGCACCAAAATACCCACCGGCGCAGCACACGCCCGGCTCACAGGCGTCACAAGCCGCTTGCGCTCAAGGCCACCGTGGTCAACCAGGTCTATACCTGGGACATCACGTACTTGCCGACAACCGTGAAGGGGCAGTATTTTTACCTGTACGTCTTTGTCGATATTTTTAGTCGCTTCATTGTCGGCGCGCAGGTGTTTGAGACTGAAGGTGCTGATCTGGCGGGCGCCTTGCTCAAGGATATTTGTCAGCGCCATGGCATTGATCCAGGCCAGGTCCACCTGCATTCGGATAACGGCGCACCGATGAAGGGGCAGACGATGCTCTCGATGATGCAGGAACTCGGCGTGATGGCCTCGCGCAGCCGTCCTGCGGTGAGTAACGATAACCCGTATTCAGAGTCGCTGTTTGGCACGCTCAAATACCGCCCGCTGATGCCGGTCAGGCCGTTTGTGTCGATTGCGCAGGCGCGCAAGTGGGCTATTGGCTTGGTGGATTGGTACAACCAGGAACACCGCCACAGCGGCATCAAGTTTGTCACACCAGAGCAGCGTCATCTGGGTCAGGATGTCGAGCTGCTGCAAAAACGTGATGCGCTGTATGCCTTGGCACGCCAAAAGAACCCCAAGCGCTGGTCAGGTCACACGCGCAATTGGAGTCGCGTCAACGAGGTTCACCTCAATCCTGACAAACCTGAATTCAAGGAGCCTGAACAACCGAAAAAATAACCCTCAGATTGACAACTCTTTGCGACAACTTGCTTGACTTCTATCGCAGCCGACTTCTTCACAACACAACACAAATTCTTCTTGCTATCCGGGAGGCATCCATATAAGCCACTTCTGTGCGCACGGGCACCTTCTTGCGCATGACGTGCTTCAAGTCGGCGTTCAGCCGTTCCTCAGGGTTGAGCTCCGGGCTGTAGCTGGGCAGGTAGAACACCTCGATGGCCGCGTTGTGCTGGCCCAGCCGCCGGGCGCCGTGCGCGAGCCCGCAAGCTCGTCGAGCATCGCTTTGTGCTCCTCGCTCAGCGTCAACGCCGCTCGTCCAGTCCGTCGTGCCATGCCAGCCTCCAAAAGAAATCGCTGGGCAGGCATGCTCGCACATGATCACATTTAAGTAAATGTTTTAACGGAACGTTGTACTAGATAGTGTCGTCACGAGATAGCTAACCAAATGGCGAGGCAACGAATTTGTACGGCAGCGACGAAAGAGGATAGGTTTTTCGCGTAGCGGGTAGCGATCCCACGCCACCGCTTGAGATGTAGGAAGGCGTTCTCGACCAGATGGCGTAGCTTGTAGAGCGCCTTGTCATACTCTCTGGGGTGCTTGCGATTCTTGCGCGGCGGGATCACCGCTTTTGCCCCTTGCGCTTGGGTTTTCGCCACGATCGCGTCGCTGTCGTAGCCTTTGTCAGCAAGCAGGTGCGCCATCTTGAACCCGTCAATCAGCTTGTCAGCCTCCGCGCAATCTGCTCGGGCACCTTCTGTAACAACAACTCTGAGCGGCATACCATGCGCATCCACGGCCAGATGTACCTTGGTGTTGAGCCCCCTTTTGTACGGCTCATGCCCTGATTGCCGCCCCGTGCACCGGCCGCATGCGGGTGAACCTTGCAATGACTGGCGTCGATCATGAACCATTCGTAATCGGGCTCGACAATGAGCTTTTCCAGTAGCGACTCCCAAATCCCCTGGTCGCGCCAACGGCAAAAGCGTCGATGAGTGTTTTTCCATCCCCCATACGAGACCGGCAGGTCTCGCCACGGCGCGCCGGTGCGAAGAATCCAGAACACTGCATTGATGAATTGGCGGTTGTTCTGCGCAACCCCGCCCCAAACACCGGCGCGCCCAGGCAAATGCGGTTCGAGCAATTCCCAGTGCCTGTCTGAAATGTCGTGGCGATGGATGGTTTCCGGCATTCGATCATGAGATTTGTTGCGGAAGCTCCATTTTGCCACACCTTGTGACGACACTATCTAGCGGGCTTGAAGATGCCGCGCACCCTAGCGGATCCTTCCGCAACTTGAAATTTTTTGAGTGACGCATCAACAAAAACTGTTTTCTTGCATCTTTTATACTGCATGAAAAATCTAACACTCTTTGAAAAGTACTGTTTTTCTGCTCCAATACTCTATGTCCGAGTCCGTCGTTCCATCCCAATCAGCCGATCCCGCCTTCATTTTTGATGTGGCACAGATCATGGTGAACGCGCTCGGCCTGGATGTCGATGCCGCCGACATCGATCCAGATGCGCCACTCTACGGCGATGGTCTGGGGCTGGATTCCATCGACATTCTCGAAATCGCGCTGGTAATCTCCAAGCGATATGGCGTGCAGTTGCGTGCAGATGACGCAGACAATCAACGCATCTTCAGTTCACTGCGCCACTTGGCGGACCATCTCACCGCCATGAGAAGCGCCTGATGACCGCGTTCATCCGCGCCGGAGTGCTGCGCGGCGCCTTGATCGGGGTTTTGTGCGTGGCATTTCCGGTGATGTCGTTCATTGGCGCGCGTCTGCCCCAACCCAATCCGATCGGCGCGGTCGTGGCATTTGCCCCCTCCCTCCTCATGCTGACCTGGCTGGCGTGGCAATCGCCCCGGCGTCTCCTGCTGCTCGCACTGATCGCCCTGCTGCTTGCCATACTCTGGGACCAGCGCGCCCTGCTATTGCGCCACTACGCCCTGGCCTACCTCGCCGAGCATGCCGGCATGATGGCCTTGCTGGCCTGGGTATTTGGCCGCACCCTGAGCGGAGGGCAAACGCCCCTGGTCACGCGCTGTGCGCTGCTGGCGCATGACGCTCTTTCGGCACTCGTCACCCGCTATACCCGCAGCGTGACCTGGGCCTGGACGCTGTTCTTCAGCCTGATGGCCGGCAGTTCCCTGCTGGTGTTTGCGACTACACCCTTGTCGGTCTGGGCGGTATTTGCCAATGTCGCCAGTCCGCTGCTGGTGCTGGGCATGTTCGTCGCGGAGTATCTGGTGCGCCTGCGCACCGTGCCCGCAGACCAGCGCGCGGGGCCCATCCAGGCCTTCCGCTCCTACCTGCGCTACAACGCCCATCGCAAAGCCCCAGTCCCCGAGTCAGCGGAAAGCGTCTCTCCGCCCGTCCTCGTCAATCGGCGCTAAGCCGCGATCGTGCTGTTCCGTGATGTCGCAACTGCCCCTGCTCTCGCAGTCTTCCCCCGAGGCCATCTTCGCCTGGCGTCGAGGACGGCCCGTGCTCGTCCAGGAGTTTCTGGCTGACGTCGAGCGCCTTGCCGTCGCCCTGCCCGATGCCCGGCATGTGCTCAATACCTGCTTCGACCGTTACGAGTTCTGCGTCGGCTTCGCAGCTGCCGTGGTGAGTGGCCGCACCAGCCTGTTGCCCTCTTCCCGCGCACCCGACACCGTGGCGCAACTGCGCGCCCTTGCTCCTGATCTGCTCCACTTGGGTGATGCTCCAGGGGAGCTCGACCTGCCTTTCCTGCAATATCCGGCGCGGCACGACACGGCGTCTGGCGCCGGCTCTGCCATGCCCATGATTCCGGCAGACCAATGCGTTGCACAAGTCTTCACCTCCGGCTCCACCGGCGCACCGCTCCCCCACGGCAAAACCTGGGGCGCGTTGGCGCATTGCGTGCGGGCCGGAGCCGCCAGACTCCGCCAGGCCACCGACTGTGGCCCCTTGCATCTCGTGGGCACGGTGCCGCCGCAACACATGTATGGCTTCGAGTCCACCTTGCTGCTGGCGCTGCAGGGCGGCGCCGTGCTCAGCGCGGCACATCCGTTTTATCCGGCAGATATTGCCACCGCCCTGGCCGATGTGCCGGCGCCGCGCCTGCTGGTGTCCACCCCGGTGCATCTGCGCGCCTTGCTGGCCTCGGGCGTGAATCTGCCGCCCATTGCGTTGGTGCTGTGTGCCACTGCGCCGCTCGATCATGAACTCGCGTGCGCTGTAGAGCAGCATCTCGGTGCGCCATTGCTCGAAATCTATGGGTCCACCGAGACCGGTCAAATTGCCAGCCGCCGCACTGCGCAGACCGACGTCTGGACACTGTTCCCCGAGGTCTTGCTGACCGCGGCCGCCGACGGCAGGTTGCAGGCTCAGGGCGGGCACCTGGCTGCGCCAGTGCCGCTGAGCGATGACGTCGACCGCATCGACAGCCAGAATTTCCGCCTGATCGGGCGCCATGCGGACATGGTCAACATCGCTGGCAAGCGCAGTTCCCTCGCCCATCTCAATCACCAGTTGCTGTCCATTCCGGGGGTGGACGACGGCGCGTTTCATATGCCCGATGACAGCAGCGCCGGCGTACCCAGGCTCATGGCTTTCGCCGTCGCCCCGACACTGCAGCGTCACGCGCTGATCGACGCGCTGCGACAGCGCATCGATCCCGCCTTCCTGCCCCGTCCGCTGGTGCTGTTGGACTCTCTTCCGCGCAACGCCACGGGCAAGCTGCCGCGCGCCGTGCTGGCGGCCTTGGCGGCAGAATGGGGCAGCCAGGCGGAGGCGCGTTCATGACCCGCATCGAAAACCTGCCGACATACGGCGCAGAGCATCCCGCTTTCGCCGGACATTTTCCCGCACACCCCATCGTGCCCGGCGTGCTGCTGCTCGACGCCGCGCTGCGCCATATCTGCGTCAGCCACGGCCTGTGCGCCAGCAGCTGCCGCATCGCGGTCACAAAGTTTGCCAGCGCCGTCAAGCCTGGAGAAGCCCTGCAACTCCGTCATACCCCGGACGCGCAAGGCGGCGTGCGCTTCAGTCTGCACGCCGGTCGTGAGGCGCGCCTGGCAGCCTCAGGACTGGTTCAGTGCAATGCAGCGCAGACCAATGCGCCTGTTGTCGCATGA
>JAQTVS010000181.1 GCA_028706735.1 Thiomonas sp. | reverse complement strand
CCACCCCCACAGAGCAAACCGCGCTGCAGGACGACACCAAGGACATCACTCCGCAGTACAACGACATTTGGCAGCGCATTCGCGCCGGCTTTGCCATTCCCGACATGGACAGCCCGCTGGTGGAGCAGGCCGCGCAGTGGTACGTCGCCCGCCCCGATTACGTTGCCCGCATGACCGAGCGCGCGCGCAAATACCTCTACTACACCGTGCAGGAAGTGCAAAAGCGCGGCATGCCCACCGAGCTGGCGCTGCTGCCTTTTATCGAGAGCGCCTACAACCCGGACGCCCGCTCCGTGGCGCACGCCGTGGGCATGTGGCAGTTCATCCCGTCCACCGGCAAGCACTACAACCTGAAGCAGAACATGTTCCAGGACGACCGCCGCAGCGTGCTGGCCTCGACCAACGCCGCGCTCGACTATCTGCAGAACCTCTACAACATGTTCGGCAACTGGCAGCTCGCGCTGGCCGCCTACAACTGGGGCGAAGGCAGCGTGCAGCGGGCCATCGCCTACAACAAGGCGCACAACCTGCCGGTCGATTACCAAGACCTGCGCATGCCCAACGAAACGCGCAACTACTACCCCAAGCTGCAGGCGGTGAAGGACATCCTCTCCAACCCGGCCAAGTACGGCGTCACCCTGCCGGACATCCCAGACCACCCCTACTTCAAGGCCGTGACCATCACCCGCGACATCGACGTGTCGCTGGCGGCCAAGCTCGCAGGCATGACGACGGAGGAATTCCGCTCGCTCAACCCCGCATTCAACAAGCCGGTCATCCTGGGCGCCACCAACCCGCGCATCCTCATGCCCTACGACAACGCCACGCATTTCGCGCAGGCGCTGCAGGCTTACAACGGCACGCTGTCCTCCTGGACGGCCTACACCGTCAAGGCCACGGTGTCGCCTGTGCAGCTTGCCCGCAATCTGCATGTTGACGAAGCCACGCTGCGCGATACCAATGACATTCCGGCGCGCCAGCTCATCAAGGCAGGCTCCACTGTGCTGGTTCCCAAAGCGGATGACGGCGGCAACAAAAACGTGAGCGCCGCCGTGGCGGAAAACGCGGTTCTGGCGCTGGCTCCCGAGGCGCCTGCGGGACGCCGCATGGCGCTGCGCGTGGGCAAGTACGGCGATTCAGTGCAGGGCGTCGCGCGCCGCTATCACCTCAGCCCGCTGCAGGTGGCGCAGTGGAACCGCACTTCCGAGCGCGGCATTTTCCGCAAGGGGCAGTTTGTCACCATTTACGTCACGCATACTCCACGCATTTTTGTCGCAGAGCGCAAGGCAGAAGCGCGGCGCGTGGTGGCCGAGCGCAAGCCGCAGGTCAAGCGCCGCAACATCGTGCGCAAGCCGCCCGTCAAGGTTGCCGAGCGTCAGCGCAAGGAACTGCATTACAGCGTGCAGACGCGGGACAAGAAGCTGGTTGACGTCGCACAGCAGTAACTCCGCTCAAACCGCGCCGTCATGGCGCAGCGCGGCAATCTGCGCCGCGTCCAGCCCGAGTTCGGTGAGCACCGCATCGGTATGCGCTCCCAGCGCCGGGCCGAGCCAGCGCGTGGTGCCGGGCGTCTGCGACAAGCGTGGCGCGGGTGCGGGCAGATCAACCGGCGTGCCATCTGCCAGCGTGTGCGGCTCGATCATGCCGCGCGCCCTGAACTGCGCGTCGCTGGCAACATCCGCAATGCTGTAAATGCGTGTCGCGGGCACTTCCGCAGCGCGCATGGCCTGCACGATGGCGTCCGGCTCCTGCTGCGCCGCCCAGGCCTGAATGGCGGCGTCGATTTCGTCGGCCCGCACCATGCGGCCCGGATTGCGCGCCAGCCCTGGGTCTTCCGCCATGTCAGCGCGTCCGATGGCCAGCATCAAGCGCTTGAAAATCGCATCGCCATTGCCAGAAATCTGCACCCACTCGCCGCCCTTGCTGCGGTACACATTCGATGGCGTGATGCCCGGAATGCTGGTGCCGGTGCGCTCGCGCACGGTGCCGTCATAGCTGTATTCCATCAGCGTGCTCTCCAGCAGGTTGAACACGCTCTCGGTCAGCGCCACATCGACCACCTGCCCCTCTCCGCCGCTCTGCCCGCTCCAACGGCCACCGGTGGCGTCGCGGTAGCGCAGCGCCATCAGCGCACCCATGGTGGCGTGCAGCGCGGCAATCGAGTCGCCCAGCGACAGGTTGGCGCGCATGGGCGGGCGATCGGGGTCGCCGGTGACATAGCGCATGCCGCCCATGGCTTCGGCAATGGCGCCAAAACCGGGCTGCATGCGCATCGACCCGGTCTGGCCAAAACCAGAGATGCGCACCATCACCAGGCTGGGGTTGATCGCGCGCAGATCATCCCAGCCCAGGCCGAGTTTTTCCAGTGCGCCAGGACGCATGTTTTCCACCACCACATCGGCCCGCGCCGCAAGCTGCAGCACGATGTCGCGGCCCTGCGGGTGTTTGAGATTGACCGTGATGCAGCGCTTATTGCGCGCCTGCGCGGTCCACCACAGCGACTCGCCTTTGTGCAGCTTGCGCCAACTGCGCAGCGGGTCGCCGCCAGGATCATCGCCGCGTGCGGGCGACTCGATCTTGATCACGTCGGCGCCGAACTCGGCCATCAGCCGGGTGGAAAACGGTCCGGCAATCAGGCTGCCGAGCTCAAGCACGCGCAGGCCGTCGAGCGCACCGCGCGGCGCCTGCGTTGCAATGGCGGGCATTTCATCCATAAAACGGCGCAAACAGCAAGGCGATGTTGACCAGCAGGGCCAGCCCCCAGATGGACGAGCGCAATGAGGCTTTGCCGTTGACATAGCTCCACAGATACCCGGCGCGCAGCACCAGCCAGGCGATGAGCAAGCCATTGATCAGACCTGGCGGCGCCTTGAGATAGAGGGCGAACAGCGTGGCGGCAAACAAAAAAGGCAGCGCTTCGAAGCTGTTTTCCTGCGCCGCGTTGGCCCGGCGTCGGCGCGGGTCGGTCTGGCGCTCCAGCCACAGCCGCGGCTCGTTGTTGTCGTAGCGGTTTTCCTTGGAGCGGAAGGCGCCCGACTTGGCCATGCCCGCCGCGACGATGGGGAGTTGCGAGGCGATGAGCAGCAAAACAGCGGTGAGCAACATAAGGGTTCCCTGTCAGTCGTATCGGCACAGTGCACAGAATACAAAAGCGGAGGGCCGACACTGTCGGCCCTCCGCACTGCAGTCACGTTCAGACGTGATCTTCAGGGAGCAGAAACTTATCCCGCGTAATCCGCGGCAACCGTGGCGTCGGCATCATTGGACGCCCCCATCACGCGGATGACCACCGTGGCCACGATGGCCACCACGAAATTGAGCACCAAGGCATACAGGCCGATGTAAGCCGGAATCACCATGCCCGCGATGTGCAGCGCATAGCCCGAGGTCTTGAATCCGCTGAGCGACGCCGCCCAGATGCCCCAGATCAGACCCACAGCCCAGCCCAGCAGCAGCGCCTTGGCGTCGAACCAGCGGGTATAGATGCCGGTCACAATAGCCGGCAGGGTCTGCAGAATCAGAATGCCGCCCAGCAGCTGCAACTGAATCGCGTAGGTCAGCGGCAGGAACACGATGAACAACAGCGCGCCGAACTTGACGATCAGCGACACCAGCTTGGCCATATCGGTTTCTTTCCTTGGGGAGCAATTCGGGTTGATGTAGGCCTTGTAGATATTGCGGGTAAACAGATTGGCCGCCGCGATCGACATGATGGCCGCAGGCACCAGCGCGCCGATGGCCACTGCCGCAAACCCCACCCCAACAAACCAGCTCGGGAAGTAGTGCAGCAGCAGACCGGGCATGGCGAACTGCGGGCCATACTGCTTGAAGTACGGCGCCAGATCCGGCAGCTTGGCAATGCCCGAGGCGTAGGCCATATAGCCGAGCAAGGCGATCAGCCCGAGCATGAAGGAATACGCGGGCAGGAACACCCAATTGCGGCGCAGGGTGTTGGGCCCCTTGGCCGACAGCACGGCGGTGGTGGCGTGCGGGTAGAGCATCAGCGCCAGCGCCGAACCAAAGGCCAGCGTCGGATAGAACGACTGCAGGCCCAGATTGCCGTCTTTCACTGGCGGCAGCAGCAGATGTCCTTTCGGGATGGCGGCGAAGATATTGCCGAAGCCGCCCAGCTTGTAGGGCACGACGATGATCAGCGCGATTACCGTGATGTACACCAGCAGATCCTTGACCACCGCGATCGACGCCGGAGCGCGCAGCCCGCTGGTATAAGTGAACGCGGCGAGGATGACGAAAGCGATGACCAGTGGCACATCGCCCATCAGCCCCTGCGTGGAAAAGCCCAGCCCGCCAATCACCACCTGAATGCCCACAAGCTGCAGCGCGATATAAGGCATGGTGGCCACGATGCCTGTCACTGCAATGGCCAGCGCCAGCGCCGGGCTGCCATAGCGTCCGGCGACGAAGTCGGAGGCTGTGATGAAGTTGTGCTTTTTCGCCACGATCCACAGACGCGGCAAGATGGCGAACACCATCGGATACACCAGCACGGTGTACGGCAGCGCAAAGAAACCCAGTGCGCCTGCACCGAACACCAGCGCCGGCACGGCGACGAAGGTGTACGCGGTATAGAGGTCTCCGCCGATGAGGAACCAAGTGATCCAGGCGCCAAATCGCCGTCCGCCCAACCCCCACTCATGCAGATGGTTCATATCCCCCTTGCGCCAATGCGCCGAGGCGAAGCCCAGAACAGCGATACCGACAAACAACGCGACAAAAACAACGGTGGCAACGACATTCATGGCATCAGTCCCCGCTTCCAGACGGCACGACCATCTTGTAGACGATGGCGATGAATACTCCGGACAGCGGCACCCAGACGAGTTGCCACCAGTAGAAGAAGGGAATGCCGAACACGCTGGGTTCGAGCTTGTTGAAGTAGGGAATGGCGAGCACGGCGATGCAGGGAATCGCCAGCAGGATGAACTGCAGCGGCCCCAGTTTCTTGGGTGTGGACATGGAACGGTCTCCTGGACTTGGACGGCGCGCTTGTGGCGGCTTGCCCTTGGTTTTGTTCACCGGAAGCTGTCCGGTGCACTGACCGTCAAAGATTAGCCCAGCCGTTTACAAATTCGTGTATCAGAATGCGTCAGACGCAAGTGAACGCAAACGAACGACCGTTCGTGCGGGTTTTTCCTGAGGTTGCGCAGAATTCAGCGGATTTTTTCGGTCGCTTCGCGCTTGATCAGGATGCGCGGAATGATCAGGGCATAGCCCTGTTGCTGCCAGTAGGCCAACTCGGTCATGGCGTTGGGAACGATCTCGATAAAGTCCTGGAAGTCCGCCGGGGTGTAGCCAAAGTCGTGCGCCGCCTGACCGCACACCTTGAACTTCACGCCCATCTGCGCGTCATAGCGCATGCGCTCCACGGCCTCCCGATAGGTGTCCTGATTGCGGGTGGCAGTGGCGGCGATCTCCGTGCCGTGCAGCACCACGACCGCCAGCACATCCTCGGGTGCAACGTCATACGGAGACTGCTGCAGCGTGTTGAACACCGAACGCACCCAAAATAACGCGTTGGAAATGGTGGAGGGATCGTCCAGATAAAACTCGAACACCACCTTCATCGGCGCCTTGTAGGGCGTTTGCACCACCTGCCCCGCTGCGCGCGCTGCGACGCACGGCAAGGCCAGCAGCACCGCAAAGCACATCAGCCGCCTCGACCTGTTCATGTCCATCCCCGCGCGCCCTTGATGTATCAAGGTGTAATCGACACGGCGGTCGCTGGGTATCGGGACAACCCGCGGGCGAACCCATCAGGGCGCCAACCTCTTTGCCCCCGAAACGGGCGGCGCGCACAACCCGTCCCTGGCGGATTTGTTCACACCCTCATGAGAAAACGCCGGGCCGCCCCAAGTTTTCTCATCCCCCTCGGGGGGCCTGACGCGAACGCGGCAGGTCTGGGGGCGCTCTCATGAGAAAACGCCGGGCCGCCCCAAGTTTTCTCATCCCCCTCGGGGGGCCTGACGCGAACGCGGCAGGTCTGGGGGCTCTCATGAGAAAACGCCGGGCCGCCCCAAGTTTTCTTGACCCCCACGGG
>JAQTVS010000180.1 GCA_028706735.1 Thiomonas sp. | reverse complement strand
ACCGTTCAATGCCCTGCAACTGCGCAGGCTCGACGCCACCGGCGCCGATTTCGAGACGCAGTATCGCGCGCTGTTTTCGCGCATGGCCGAGGAAAACGCCGAGATCGACCTGCGCGCCGCCGAGATTCTGCGCGATGTGCAGCAGCGTGGCGATGCCGCCGTGCTCGATTGCACGCGCAAGTTCGACCGGCTCGATGCGCCGAGCATGGCCGCCCTCGACATCTCCCAGGCCGAACTGCAGGCTGCGCTGGCCGCCATCACCCCCGAGCAGCGCAACGCGTTGGAAGTTGCCGCCGACCGCGTGCGTCGCTATCACCAGAAGCAGCTTGCGCATGTCGGCCAGAGCTGGGACTATCGCGACGAAGACGGCACCCTGCTTGGCCAGAAGGTCACGCCGCTGGACCGCGTGGGCATCTATGTGCCGGGCGGCAAGGCGGCCTATCCCTCCTCGGTGCTGATGAACGCCATTCCCGCGCATGTCGCGGGCGTCCAGGAGATCATCATGGTCGTGCCCACGCCCGACGGCGAGCGCAACCCGCTGGTGCTGGCCGCCGCCGCGGTGGCCGGCGTGAGCCGCGCCTTTGCCATTGGCGGTGCGCAGGCGGTGGGCGCGCTGGCCTATGGCACGGCCACCGTGCCCGCGGTGGACAAGATCGTCGGCCCGGGCAATGCCTATGTGGCCGCGGCCAAGCGCCGGGTGTTCGGCGTTTGCGGCATCGACATGATTGCCGGGCCGTCCGAAATTCTGGTTCTGGCCGACGGCAGCACGCCACCCGACTGGGTGGCGATGGACCTGTTCAGCCAGGCCGAGCACGACGAACTGGCGCAGAGCATTCTGTTGTGCCCGGATGCGGCCTACATCGACGCCGTGGCTGCCGCCATCCATCGGCTGTTGCCCGACATGCCGCGGCGCGACATCATCGCCGCGTCGCTGGGCGGACGCGGCGCGCTGATCCAGGTGCGCGATATGGCGCAAGCCTGCGACATCGCCAACCGCATCGCGCCCGAGCATCTGGAGATTTCCGCACAGAACCCGCACCAGTACGTTGCTGCGCTCAAGCATGCCGGCGCGCTGTTTCTCGGCGCCTACACCTCCGAATCGCTGGGCGACTATTGCGCCGGACCCAACCATGTGCTGCCCACCTCGGGCACGGCGCGGTTCTCGTCACCGCTGGGGGTGTACGACTTCATCAAGCGTTCCAGCATCATCGAAGTCAGCCGGCAGGGGGCGCAAACCCTGGGCCGCATCGCCAGCGTGCTGGCCCACGGTGAGCGGCTCACCGCCCATGCCCGTGCCGCGGAAATGCGGCTGGACGTGCCGCAATGAGCCCGTTCTGGAGCGATGTCGTCCACGGTCTGATGCCGTATGTGCCCGGCGAGCAGCCAAAAATAGACGGGCTGATCAAGCTCAACACCAACGAATGCCCGTATGCGCCAAGCGACAAGGTGCTGCAGGCCATTGCGGCGCAGACTTCGGAGGATTTGCGGCTCTACCCAGACCCGCAGGCCACCAGGCTCAAGGCTGCAATTGCCCGCCATCACCGCCTGACACCCGGACAGGTGTTCGTCGGCAATGGCTCCGACGAAGTGCTGGCGCATGCCTTCATGGCCTTGCTCAAGCACGACGCGCCGCTGCTGCACCCCGATATTTCCTACAGCTTCTATCCGGCCTATGCCCGGTTGTACGGCATTGCCACGCGAGAAATTCCGCTGCGCGACGACTTCTCCATTGCGGTCGACGACTTTTTGCAGGCGGGCGACAACGGCGGCGTCATCTTCCCCAACCCCAATGCGCCCACCGGCATGGCGCTGCCGCTGGCCGAGGTGGAGCGCCTGCTTGTCGCCAACCCGCGTTCGGTTGTCGTGGTCGATGAGGCCTATGTCGATTTTGGCGCGCAAACCGCCGCGGCCCTGATCGACCGTTATCCGCAATTGCTGGTGATCCGCACGCTGTCCAAGGCCTGGGCGCTGGCCGGTCTGCGCGTGGGCTATGCGCTGGGCCATCCCGATCTGATCGAGGCGCTCTCCCGGGTGAAGGACAGCTTCAACTCCTATCCCCTGGACCGTCTTGCGCTCGCGGGCGCAGAGGCGGCGCTGGATGATGCCGATTGGCTGGCGCAAACACGCGCGCGCATCATGGACAGTCGGGCGCGGCTGACGGCAGGGCTGCAGGCGCGGGGCTTTGAGGTGCTGCCTTCACAGGCCAATTTTGTTTTTGCGCGCCATCCGGCCCATGAAGGCGCATGGCTGGCCGGGCAGTTGCGCGAGCAGCGCATTCTGGTGCGGCAGTTTGCGCGGCCGCAGCGCATTGCGGGCTTCCTGCGCATCACCATCGGCACGCCGCGTCAGTGCGACGCCTTGCTCGCCGCGCTCGACACCCTCATCTCGGCGCAGACGTCCGCTTCGCGCTGACGTTACGATTGCGCTTATCCCTCGCAGTTTTCACCCTCCCTCTCCATGCGCACTGCCCAGGTTTCCCGCAACACCGCCGAGACGCAGATCTCAGTCTCCATCAATCTCGATGGCGTTGGCGTGTCCAAGCTGTCCACGGGGGTCGGATTTTTTGATCACATGCTCGACCAGATCGCGCGGCATGGCCTGATCGACCTCGACATCCAGGCCAAGGGCGATCTGCACATCGACGCGCACCACACCGTCGAAGACGTGGGCATCACCCTCGGCCAGGCGCTGGCCCGCGCCATTGGCGACAAAAAGGGCATTCGTCGCTATGGCCACGCCTATGTGCCGCTCGATGAAGCACTCAGCCGCGTGGTTATCGATTTCTCCGGGCGGCCCGGGCTGATCTGGCATGTGCCGTTCACCCGCGCCATGATTGGCGAGTTCGACGTGGATCTGGCGCGCGAATTCTTCCAGGGGCTGGTCAACCACGCCGCCATCACTGTGCATGTCGACAATCTGCGCGGCGACAATTCACATCATCAGTGCGAAACCGTGTTCAAGGCCTTCGGCCGCGCCCTGCGCGCCGCCGCTGAACGTGATCCCCGCATGGGCGAAGTCATTCCCTCCACCAAGGGATCGCTGTAAATTCCCCGCCCGCCTGCGCAGATTCCAGAACTCGCCGTCCATCTTTGACCGACTGACCCGAACCGATGAAACGCGTTGCCGTTGTGGACTATGGCATGGGCAATCTGCGCTCAGTGTCGCAAGCCGTGGCGCATGTCGCCGCAGGTTCTGATTTCGAGGTGATCGTTACAGCCGATCCCGCCGTGGTGCGCGCCGCCGACCGCGTGGTGCTGCCAGGGCAGGGCGCCATGCCCGACTGCATGCGCGAACTGCGCGAATCCGGCTTGCAGCAAGCCGTGCTCGAAGCCGCCGCCAGCAAGCCGCTGTTCGGCGTCTGCGTGGGCATGCAGATGCTGCTCGATCACAGCACCGAAGGCCATGTGGACGGCCTCGGCCTCATTCCTGGTCAAGTGCAGCGCTTTGATCTCGACGGCCAGTTTCAGCCCGATGGCAGCCGCTACAAGGTGCCGCATATGGGCTGGAATGCGGTCTGGCAGGGACGCAGCGCCGCAGGCGCGGTGCACCCGATCTGGGCGCATGTGCCAGACGGCGCAGCCTTCTATTTCGTCCATAGCTTTTACGCCGCGCCGCAGGATGGCGGCCACAGCGCGGGCGAAACCGACTATGGCGTGCGCTTTGCCAGCGCGGTGGCGCGCGACAATCTGTTTGCCACCCAGTTCCATCCAGAAAAGAGCGCCGACGCCGGTTTGATGCTGTATCGTAATTTTCTGCACTGGTCGCCCTGACGGCGCTGTGCGCTTGTTCCTCCCCCTGAGATCCACTTCCCCTCTCTCTGCCCTGACATCATGCTGCTCATTCCGGCAATCGACCTCAAGGACGGCCAGTGCGTTCGCCTCGAACAAGGTGAAATGCAAGGCGCGACGGTGTTCTCCAAAGATCCCGCTGCCATGGCGCGGCACTGGATCGACCAGGGCGCCGAGCGCCTGCATCTGGTCGATCTCAACGGCGCATTTGCCGGCAAGCCGCGCAATGCCGAGGCCATCGCCGCCATCCTCGACGAGGTGGGCGAAGAAATTCCGGTGCAGCTCGGGGGCGGCATCCGCGATCTCGACACCATCGAGCGCTACCTCGATGAAGGCCTGAGCTACGTCATCATCGGCACTGCGGCGGTGAAAAGCCCCGGCTTCCTGCGCGACGCCTGCAGCGCCTTTGGCGGACACATCATCGTCGGCCTCGACGCCCGCGACGGCAAGGTGGCCACCGACGGCTGGAGCAAGCTCACCGGCCATGAAGTCGCCGATCTGGCGCGCAAGTTCCAGGACTACGGCATCGAAGGCGTGATCTACACCGACATCGGCCGCGATGGCATGCTCACCGGCATCAATATCGAGGCCACGGTGCGCCTGGCCGAGGTGCTGGATGTGCCGGTCATCGCTTCCGGCGGCCTGTCGGGGATGAGCGATATCGAAAGGCTGTGCGCGGTGGAAAGCAGCGGCGTGGAAGGCGTGATCTGCGGCCGCTCCATTTATACCGGCGCGCTCGACTTTGCCGCGGCGCAGCGCTTTGTCACCAGCCGCTAGGCCGGCCATGCTGTTCAAGCGCATCATTCCTTGCCTCGACGTCAGCGGCGGCCGCGTGGTCAAAGGCGTCAACTTCGTCGGCCTGCGCGATGCGGGCGATCCGGTGGAAATTGCCGCACGCTACAACGCCCAGGGCGCCGACGAACTCACCTTTCTCGACATCACCGCGACCAGCGACGGCCGCGATCTGCTGCTGCACCAGATCGAGGCCGTAGCTTCGCAAGTGTTCATCCCGCTGACCGTGGGCGGCGGCGTGCGCACCGTGGATGACGTGCGCCGCCTGCTCAATGCCGGGGCGGACAAAGTCAGCTTCAACTCCGCCGCGGTCGCCAATCCGCAGGTCATCAAAGAGGCCTCGGCCAAGTACGGTGCGCAGTGCATTGTCGTAGCCATCGACGCCAAGCGGCGCGCCAACGGCGATGGCTGGGAGGTCTACACCCACGGCGGCCGCAAGGCCACCGGGCTTGACGCGGTGCAATGGGCGGCGGGCATGGTGCAAGCGGGCGCCGGTGAAATTCTGCTCACCAGCATGGACCGCGACGGCACCAAGGCCGGTTTCGATCTGGCGCTGACACGCGCCGTGTCAGACGCGGTGAGCGTGCCTGTCATCGCCTCGGGCGGAGTGGGCAATCTCGACCACCTGGCTGATGGGTTTCTCGAAGGCCACGCCGATGCCGTGCTCGCTGCCAGCATCTTTCACTATGGCGAATACACCGTGGGGCAGGCCAAGCGACATCTGGCGGGACGCGGCATTGCCATGCGGCCTGATCTGTGGCTTTGAGCATCCTGCGCAAACTGCTGGGCCAGGGCGAGGGTGGAACGCCACGCCTGCGAACTAAAATCCACTTCATGAACTGGCTCGATCAAGTCAAATGGGATGCACGCGGCCTCGTCCCCGCCATTGCACAAGATGCGCATACCGGGCGCGTGCTCATGTTCGCCTGGATGAACCGTGAGGCGCTGGAGCAAACCCACAAGCGTGGCGAGGCCGTCTATTGGTCGCGTTCGCGGCGCAAGCTGTGGCACAAGGGCGAAGAATCCGGCCATGTGCAGGCTGTGCGCGACATCCGGCTCGATTGCGATGGCGATGTGGTGCTGCTGCAGGTTGAACAGGCTGGCGGCATTGCGTGTCATACCGGGCGCGAATCCTGTTTTTTCAGCAGCCTCGATCACGGTCGCTGGACTGTTGCCGATCCCGTGCTGAAAGACCCGGCGCAGATCTACGATCAAGCGCACACGCAAACCGAATCGCCCGAGGCGTCTAGCGGGACGGATACAAGCGCTGCTCTCGAACGAATTTACGCCACCATCGCCAGCCGTCGTGGCGCAGACCCAAGCGCGTCGTATGTGGCCCGGCTGTTTCATAAAGGGGAAGACGCCATCCTGAAAAAAATTGGCGAGGAGGCCACTGAACTGGTCATGGCCGCCAAGGACGGGGACGCTGAAAAAATCCTCTACGAAACTGCGGATCTCTGGTTTCACAGCATGGTTGCGCTAGCGCAGCATGGCCTGACCCCC
>JAQTVS010000179.1 GCA_028706735.1 Thiomonas sp. | reverse complement strand
GCACCCTCGCCCCCGCCACGCGAACAGCGGCGAAGTCCGCATCATCGGCGGGCTGTGGAAACGCAGCAAACTCGCCGTGCCCGATCTGCCCGGACTGCGCCCCACGCCCGACCGCGTGCGCGAGACCGTGTTCAACTGGCTCGGCCAGACGCTTGCCGGGCGCCGGGTGCTCGATCTCTATGCCGGCACCGGCGCGATGGGGCTGGAAGCCGCCTCGCGCGGCGCGGCCTCCGTACTGCTGGTGGAGCAGCACCCGCGCTGCGCGGCCGCCATTGCTGCGGCGGCCCAGCGGCTCTCAGGGATACGAAGGGTCGCCCCAAGTTTCCCTGACCCCCACGGGGGGCGGGTCGGCGAGCCGACCCAGGGGGCTCTCAAGGCCGAGCAGGTGCAGGTGCGCGCCGCCGACGCTTTGGCCGCCGCCCATGCCCTGGCCCGTCTGGGCGAACGCTTCGACATCGTGTTCATCGACCCCCCCTACGCCAGCGCACAGCAGCTCCATGCGCTGCAGGCGGTGCACCCGCTGCTGGGCGCCGAGGGCCTGGCCTATGTGGAAACCGACGATCCCGCGCTGTTCAACCTCCTCGACGCCAACACCTGGGCCGTGTGGCGACGCGGGCGCGCCGGTCAGGTGCATTTCGCCCTGCTGCGCCGCAACAACACGGCGGAGACCGCCGCGCAAAACCCCTAAACTGCGCTTTCCTTCCGCTCTGTCTGCCGCACGCCATGCTGCTCGCCATTTATCCCGGCACCTTCGATCCGCTGACCCGCGGCCATGAAGACCTGGTGCGCCGCGCCAGCAAGCTGTGCGACCGGCTTGTGGTGGCCATCGCCGCTGGGCATCACAAAAACGCGATGTTCACCCTGGACGAGCGGCTGGACATCGCCCGCGAGGTGCTCTCGCCCTACCCCAATGTCGAGGTCAGCGGCTTCACCGGCCTGCTGCGCGATTTCGTCGTGGCGCGCGGCGCGCAGGTGGTGGTGCGCGGCCTGCGCGCGGTCAGCGATTTTGAGTACGAATTCCAAATGGCCGGCATGAACCGCCAGCTCATGCCCGATGTGGAAACCTTGTTCCTCACCCCCGCCGACCAGTACCAGTTCATTTCCGGGACGTTCGTGCGGGAAATTGCCATGCTCGGTGGCGATGTGAGCAAGTTTGTGGTTCCCTTGGTGATGGAGCGCTTGCAGGCCAAGGTGGCCCAGCGCCGTTCCAGCCCGACCTGAAGATCATCATGGCCCTGTGGATCACCGACGACTGCATCAACTGCGATGTATGCGAGCCCGAATGCCCGAATGAGGCGATTTTCATGGGCCCGGAAATCTATGAAATCAACCCCGACCGCTGCACCGAATGCGTGGGGCATTTCGACACCCCGCAGTGCGTGCAGGTCTGCCCGGTGAACTGCATTCCGGTGCGGCCAGACCGCGTGGAAAGCCGCGAGCAACTGCTCGAAAAATACCGGCAGCTGACCGCCGCGGACACGGTTGCGACGGGCTGATCAGGGCCTGTTCACGCCCGAGGCAAACCCACGGATGCGCGCTCAGCGCTGCGGCGCTGGCGCGGTTTGATTCGGCAAAGGCTTCACGACCTTGCGGGTCTCCATCGGGCGCCGTTGGCGCTGCTTGTGGTGCTGCGTGTGCCGCGCGGCCATGTCCTGCGCGGCCTGCGCTTTTTTCTGCGCCCGACGTCGCGCCGCCTGCTCCTTCAGCAGAGCGTTCTGCCGCGCGATCTCCTCTTGACGCTGCCGCGCTTCGCGGGCGGCGTTTTCGCGGTGCAGTGTGTCGGCAAAGGTGCGGGTGTGCTCCGCCTGCGCCCTGGCCTGGCTTTGCTGTTCCGTGGTGCGCCCGTCCTGCGTGTCGACTGGGGCGCCGTGCTCGCAAGACTGATGCGAATACGCATTGCCACAGCGCCACACCGGGGGTTCTTCGGCCAGCGCCTCGCCCTGCGCGGCGGCAAGGAGCGCGGCGCAGGGCCACAGCAGCAAGAGGACAAAGCGTTTTCTGCCCATCGCGTCTCTGCCTCTCAATCGGAGCGCCCAGCCTCGGGGCTGTCCCCGCTCGGACGGGCCTTGGGCGGCGGCTTGGCGGGCTCGGGCCGGTTGCCGCGGTGCAACTGCATCATGGCCACTTCGAATTCGCCCTTGAGCAGAGACGGCAGCACGGCCTGCGCCTGCTCAAGGGCATGTTCGATCAGGGCCAGTTCGGACTGCGGCGGCTTGCCCAGCACGAAGCCGATCACTGCGGAGCGGTCGCCCGGATGGCCGATGCCCAGGCGCAGCCGCCAGAAATTGGGGGTTCCCAGATGACTGACGAGATCGCGCAGGCCGTTATGGCCGGCATGGCCGCCGCCGAGTTTGAGCTTGGCCTGGCCTGGCGGCAGATCGAGTTCGTCATGCGCCACCAGAATGTGCTCGGGCGGAATTTTGTAGAAGCGCGCTAGCGCGCCGACCGACTGGCCGGAGCGGTTCATATAGGTGCTGGGTTCGAGCAGCCAGAGCTCGTGGCCGTGCAGGCGCACGCGGGCGACATCGCCGAAAAATCCGCGCTCGGGCTTGAGGCTGGCGCCCGCCGCAGTGGCGATCTGATCCACCAGCCAGAATCCGGCATTGTGGCGGTCGAGGGCGTGTTCCGGCCCCGGATTGCCCAGGCCGACGAGGAGCTGAATCATGGTGTGTAGAGGAAAAGCGGGCGGCTCACTCGCCGCGCGGCTGGCGTTGCAGCAAGCCGCCGAGCGCCTCTTGCGGGGTGAGCTTGCCATCGAGCAGGCGGCTCACCGCCTCGGTGATGGGCATGGCCACGCGGTGCGCGCGGGCGAGCTTGAGCGCGGTCTGCGCGGTATGCACGCCTTCGGCCACATGGCCGAGAGTGGCGACGATGCGCTCCAGGCTTTGCCCCTGCGCCAGCGCCAGTCCGACACGACGGTTGCGCGACAGGTCGCCTGTTGCGGTGAGCACCAAATCGCCCAGGCCGCTCAGGCCCATGAAGGTTTCGGCGTGCCCGCCCAGCGCCACACCCAGGCGGGACAGCTCGGCCAGGCCGCGGGTGATGAGCGCGGCGCGGGCGTTGTGCCCCAGGCCCATGCCATCGCTCACGCCGGTGGCGATGGCGAGCACGTTTTTCACCGCGCCGCCCACTTCCACGCCAATGACATCGGGCGTGGCGTAGATGCGCATCGCGCCGTGGTGCAAGGCCGCCACGGCGGATTGGCGCAGATCGGAGTCGGCGCTGGCCAGGGTCAGCGCGACGGGCAGGCCGCGCGCCACTTCCACCGCGAAGCTGGGGCCGGACAGCGCCCCCGCCGCAGGCGCGACATCCAGCCCGGCGAACGCGGCATCGAGCACGGCGTGGGGCAACAGGCCGGCGCCCTGTTCAAACCCCTTGCACAGCCACAGCAGATACTGCACCCGCGCACCCAGCGGCTTGTCAGCGTTGAAGATGCGGATGGCCTGGGCCGTGGTGCGCAGCGCGGAAACCGGCAGCGCGAGCAGCAGCAGACCCTGCGGCCCGGCGGCGTGGCGCAACGCCACGTCCTGATCCGCCGTGACGCTCAGCGCGGGCGGCAGCGACACCTCTGGCAAATAGGTGGCATTGACGCGCTCGGCCTGCAGGCGCTGCATCTGCGCCGCGTCTCGCCCCCACAGCAGAGTCGGCTGATGCGGCGCGATCTGGCAGGCAATCCCCGTACCCCAGGCGCCGGCGCCGAGCACGCTGATGGAACGAGGCAGAGACGTCTGCATGCGCGTGATGGTTCCGGTCAGTTCAGACGATCGGGCGTGATGATGGACGGCGCGTCATTGGCCGCCTGCTGTTGCGCCTGCTGCTGCTCGTACATGGCCTGGAAGTTGATTTCGGCCAGATGCACCGGCGGGAAACCCGCGCGGGTGATCGTGTCGGCCAGATTGGCGCGCAAGTAGGGATACACGGTCTGCGGGCAAGCGATGCCCAGCAGCATGTCGGCATGTTCCTGCGGAATGTTGCGCAGCTCGAAAATGCCGGCCTGCTTGCCTTCCACCAGAAACAGCACGCGGTCCTGCATGCGGGCGGTGATGGTGGCGGCCACGGTGATCTCGAACAATCCGTCCACCACGGGCTTTGCTTCGACGCTCATCTGCACATCCACATTGGGCTGTTGCTGCTCCAGCAGGATCTGCGGCGAATTGGGCTGCTCCAGAGACAGGTCCTTCAGATAGCAACGCTGCAGCATGAAGACGGGATCGGTGGATTGGGTGTTCTCGGGGATGGCGCTCATCAACAACTCTCCATGGAAAAAAGCCCGCAGGATGCGGGCGTCTATTGGTTGCAGGAGATTCTAGGCCTGCAACAGGACAGGCCTGCCAAACACTCTGGTCAACGGCAACGCCAGAAGCCAGCGGGCTGCCGCGCTTGCGGACTCAGGCCGCGTCGCGCAACAGCGGCATCAGGCCGCCACGGGCGTCGAGAGCGTACAGATCGTCGCAGCCGCCCACATGCGTGTCGCCAATAAAGATCTGCGGCACCGTGCGGCGCCCCGTGGCCTCCATCATGTGGTGGCGCTGCGCAGGATCGAGATCGATGCGGATTTCTTCAATCGCCGCCACACCGCGCTTCTGCAGCAGCGCCTTGGCGCGGATGCAGTAGGGGCAGACCGCGGAGGTATACATACGAACCTTATTCATGCGAGGTTTATCCTTTTTCTACAGGGAGGCCCGCCTCACGCCAGGCGCGCATGCCACCCGCTACAGCCGCGGCGTTCACGAATCCTTCCTTGCGCAACTGCGCGGCGGCGCGCTTGGCGCGCATGCCGGAAGCGCACATGACGAGCACCGGCGTGTTCTTGTCCTTGGGCAAATCGTTCAAGCGTTTGTCAAGCTGGCCCAGGGGAATGTTCTTGCAGCCCACGGCATGTCCAGCCTGGTGCTCTGCGGGCTCGCACACGTCGATCAACACGCCTTTTTCGCGGTTGACCTTGAGCACAGCCTGCGCCGCACTCACACCGTCCGCGCCGCTGATGCCGCCGTACGAACTCCACAGCAGCATGCCGCCAGAGGTCAGAGCAATGAGGACGAGAGCCCAGTTTTCGATGATGAACTGCACTTGATTTTCTCCTGGAGTTGCAATCTTAAAAAAACAAATTCGTGCGCGCTGATATGTGGCTTTCGACCACACTGGCGCATCCCGCAAATTGCTGCAGCGCAGCGACAAAGCGCGCCTGCCCTATCATTCTGCCTTGCGCATCGCATTGTTTCATTCCCACGCTTTCTGCACTCAGAGACTCCCATGCACAAACTTGTCATGCTTCGCCACGGTGAATCCACCTGGAACCAGCAAAACCGCTTTACCGGCTGGACTGATGTGGACCTGACCGAGCAAGGCATCCGTGAAGCCCGCGCCGCCGGGCGGCTGCTCAAGGAACTGGGCTTCGGTTTCGACCTGACCTACACCTCGGTGCTCAAGCGCGCGATCCGCACTCTGTGGCTCAGCCTCGACGAACTCGACGCCATGTGGCTGCCGATGGTGCACACCTGGCGGCTCAACGAACGCCATTACGGCGCGCTGCAGGGACTGAACAAGGCCGAAACCGCTGCCAAATATGGCGACGAGCAGGTGCACATCTGGCGACGCAGCTACGACATTCCGCCGCCGCCGCTCGACGCCGCGCACCGCAAGGAACTGGCGGCCGATCCGCGCTACGCCCGCGTTGCGCAGGCGGAATTGCCGCTGACCGAGTGCCTGAAGGACACCATCGACCGTGTGCTGCCGTTCTGGCACGAGTCGCTTGCTCCAGCCATCAAGGCAGGCAAACGCACCCTGGTGGTCTCGCATGGCAACTCGATGCGCGCCATCATGAAATACCTCGAAAACATCTCGGATGCCGACATCACGGGCCTGAACATTCCGAATGGCATTCCGCTGGTCTACGAGCTCGATGCCGACCTCAAGCCGCTGCAGCGCTACTACCTCAACGCCTCCGGCGGCAAGGTCTGAGCCTCCAAAGTTCTATGGCTGCGCGGCAGCCCGCCATTCCCACAGGCGCAGCGGGATGTTCTGCGCCCCTGACGCAAATTTGACGCGCCCCCCTATACTGCGCGCTCTTCGAAGACACTCCGCTT
>JAQTVS010000178.1 GCA_028706735.1 Thiomonas sp. | reverse complement strand
GCAGCAGCCAGCGCCCGACCACCGCGCCGAGAAGAATGACAGCGAGTTGCCCGGTGACGCCGGGCATGAGCGCGGCCAGCACCGCAGCAGCCACCGCCAGACTGGCGCGCTCCCGATCCGGGCACAGGCTGCGGCCCATGCCCCACAACGCCTGCGCCACCACCGCGACGGCCACCAGCTTGAGGCCATGCAGCCAGGCACCATGCGCCAGCGCGCCGACATGCGTGAGCAGCAGCGCAAAGGCGGTCATCGCCAGTGCCGAGGGCAGGGTGAAGCCCAGCCAGGCCGCCAGCGCGCCGCGCAGCCCGCCGCGCATCAGCCCCAGGCCGATGCCGGTTTGCGAACTCGCCGGGCCGGGCAGGAACTGGCACAGCGCCACCAGGTCACCGTAGGCCTGCGCCGACAGCCAGCCGCGCCGCTCGACGAATTCGCGGCGGAAATACTCCAGATGTGCAATCGGCCCGCCGAATGCGGTGAGTCCCAGACGCAGAAAGGCGAGAAAAATCGGCCAGCTCGTCTCGGTGCGGAGCGCGTCGGGGGAAGAGGGCATCAGGCGGGGTGATCAGGGTTAGCGAGGTGTGCGTTTGGTGCGGCGAATTCTATGCATGCAGGATGCCCATACGGAGATTCATCATGCGCCTGCCCGCCCGCCTCGCCATCCTGCCCCTGCTGCTCTTGCCTGTGTGCGCTTTGGCTGCCACGGTGCAGATTCAGATCAAGGGCATGAACTTTCATCCAGACAAGGTGACAGTCGCACCGGCAACCACCGTGACCTGGACCAACGACGATGCCTTCGGTCACACCACCACGAGCGACACCAAGCTGTGGGACTCAGGCGTGCTGGCCCCAGGTAAATCGTTCAGCCACACCTTCGACAAGCCCGGCAGCTTCCCCTACCACTGCGCGGTGCACACCTTCATGACCGGGACGGTGACGGTGAAGTGAGCCGCGGATGGGTTTCCCCGGCGCGCAGCAGCACCCACAGGCTTGACGCCAGCAGCAGCGCGGCGGTGAACCAGAACGCCGGGGCGATCAGCCCGGCGGCCTGGGCGATGCCGCCCAGCACCAGCGCGCCCAGGGCGTAGCCGGTGTCGCGCCAGTAGCGGTAGGTGCCCAGCGAGGAACTGCGCCAGTTCGGGTGGGACATGTCGGCCACGGCGGCGATGAGGTTGGGATAGAGCAGCGCCATGCCCACGCCCATCACCACGGCGGCAGCCAGCCAGGCGGCCGTCCCCGTCACCAGGGTGACTGACGCCACGCCCAGCGCCAGCAGCCACAGCCCGGCGACGATGGTGGGCTTGCGGCCGATGCGGTCCGACAGCGGCCCGGTCCACAATTGCGAGGCGCCCCACGTCAGGCCATAGACCCCCGTGACCCAGCCGATGTCCACCACGCTCAGGCCGTGGCCGTGCAGGTACAGCGGAAACAGCACCCACAGCAGGGTGTCGGCCACCTTGTTCGCCACCCCGGCCTGACACAGCGCAGAAAACGTGGGGTGGCGAAAGGAGACGAAGGCGAACACCTGCAATGAGGACGGATGCGCGGGCAGCCCTTCGGCGAACTTCGGCTTCAAGCCCTGGTGCTTGCCGTCGGCATGACGTTTGCTCTCGGCGCGCGCCCAGGGCAGGGTTTCGTGTACGAACAGCAGCGCGGTTCCGAGTCCTGCGGAAATCACCAGCAGGGCGAAGCCCAGCAGGGCGGGGCGCGGGCCATAGAGCGAGGCGAGGTAGCCGGTGACGATGCCCGCCAGCCCCACTGCGGCATAGCCCGCGAACTCGTTGATGCCGGTGGCAAGTCCCCGTTGCTCGGCGTGGGTGATGTCCACCTTGCTGGTCACGGTCATGCTCCAGGCGAAACCCTGGTTCACACCGAGGAACAGATTGGCCACCACCACCCACCACCAGTTGGGTGCGAAATAGATCAGCAGCGGGATGGGGATGGCCGCCAGCCAGCCCATCACCAGCACCGGCTTGCGCCCGATGCGCTCGGACAGGCGCCCGGCGACGAAATTGAGCATTCCCTTCACCAGCCCGAACGAGATGACGAAGGTCATCAGGTAGAGGAAGGATGACTTGGGGACGCCGAAGTCCTGCCCGGCCACCACCGGCAGCACATTGCGCTCCATGCCGATGACCATGCCGACAAAGCCCACTTGGACCGCCTGCCAGATGAACTGGTGCAGGTTGATGCGGATGCCCTGCAGATACGGCTCGGGCGGGGCGCACGGGTTGAGATCGGCGGTGCCAGAGCCACTTGCTGGCGGCGGTGTCAACGCGCGGCGCATCGGCGTCAGGGCGCGACGTCCTGCTCCAGCGGCAGCCCGGCGGCCTGCCATTCGGCCACGCCCTCGGCGATCTTGCTGGCGCGCAGTCCGCGCCGCACCAGCAGCTTCACCGCGGCGTCTGACATCACGCAGAACGGCCCGCGGCAATAGGCGACGATGTCCTTGTCGCGCGGCAGTTCGCGCAAGCGCAGCTCCAGCTCGGGCAGCGGCAGCGAACGCGCCTCGGGCAGGTGGGCGGTGCGATATTCGGCCTCGGGGCGCACGTCGATCAGCACCGCCTCGCCGCTGCGCACCTTGTCCAGCAAGGTGCGGCTGCTCTCCAGGGTGAGACGCTCGGGGCCGGAGAACAACCGCTGCATCACCACCTGCAGATCGGCCACATGCGCCTCGGCGACGCTGCGCAGCGCCACCCACAGCGCTGCCACGTCGGCGCCGCTGACGCGGTAGATGCGGCTCTTGCCATCTTGGCGCACCTGCACCAGTTGCGCGCCCTTGAGTACGCGCAGATGCGCGCTGGCGAGCTTGATGTCGATGGCGGCCTCGCGCGCCAGCGCCTCCACTGGCTTTTCGCCCTGCGCCAGCAGTTCCAGCAACTCCAGGCGCTTGGGGCTGGAGACGGCGCGCCCGATGCGGGCGACCTGCTCGTAGAGGTGGTCTTTGAGTTCACGGCTTTTCATGGAAAACAGTCTAACGAATGTGCGAATAAACGAATCGGGACAAACCCGGCCTCGCCACGCCCGCGTCATGGGGGCAGGACAGCCGTCCCGCGTCGGCCTTGGATCGCCACCATCTGCGGCGCTTGCCGTGCCGTCAATCCGGCAGGCGCACGCGGCGAAACGTCGCCAGCAGCGCCAGGTCGTAGCCGATCTTGAGCGCGCCGCAGGCCAGCAGCGGCAGGGGCAGCCAGCCCGCGCCGAGCACGGCGCCGGCGAGGGTCGGGCCAAGTGCGGCGGCCAGACTGCGCGGCACGGCGGTGAAGCTGGCGGCGGCGGTGCGCTCGGACGGCGTCACCGCCGCCATGACATAGGCGTTGCGCGTGGGCACGTCCATTTGCGACAGCGCGGCACGCGCCAGCAGCAGACCCAGCGCCAGAGGCGCACTCGGGGCGAGCGCCGCCAGCATGAGGAAGAGGCTGGAGGGAATGTGGGTGAACACCATGGTGTTGAGCAGGCCGATGCGCCGCGCCACATGCGGTGCGGCCAGCAGCGAGGCCGTGGCCAGCAGCCCGGCGCAGAAAAAGAACAATCCCACCACACCCGCCGGCAAGTCAAAGCGCTGGAACAGCCACAGCGCCAGCAGCGTGTTGACCACCAGGCCGCCGGCGAAGGCGTCGATGGAAAACAGCGCGGCGAGCTTGACCACGGTGCGGCGCGACGGGCCGAGCGGCGCCGGCGGCGGTTGTGCCATTTCATGCGCTTGGGGTAGCTTCCGGTACAGCAGCCACACTGCGAAGCCCACCGCTGCATACAGCACGAACATGCCGCGCAGCGCCGCGAGCAGGTCGACGCCGACATGCAGCGCGAGCCAGTCTGGCAGGGCTGCGGCCAGCGCACCGAATGCCGCGAACAAGGCGCCGGCTACGCTGTAGCGCGCAAACAGCACGGTGCGCGCCTCGCCTTGTGCAGCGTGTGCCAGGCGTGCGTGCTCCAGTGGCAGGAACACACTGACATCGCCCGAGCTGGGGTTGAGTGTGCCGACGAAGGCCACCAGCAGCAGCGGCCAGAACGCGGACAAGCCGGCGAAAGCCAGCCCGGTAACCGCCATGAGCAGCGCCGCGGCGAGCAACAGGCGACGCGAATCGACGCGGTGCCCCCACGCACCCACGGCCAGCGTCGCCAGCGCCGAGCCCAGCAAGGTCGCGGTGCTGAGCAGGCCGACCTGCCAGCTGGATTGCCCCAGTGCCAGCAGATACACGGGCAACAGCACGGCGACATAGCCGTCCACCAAGGCACGCAGGGCGCGGCCGAGCAACAGCAAGCGAGCCTGCGGCGCGGCGCCAAGGGGCAACAGGCGCAGCGTCATCCCTCAACCCGGGGCGCGCGGCGCAAAGCTCGCGCCGTCGCACCAGGCGTAAAGCGCGTCGTAGAGCACCATGCCGTGCGCCAGCATGACGTGGTCGTCGCTGAAGTTGAGCGACAGGCCGCGCGATATCGCCAGCAGCCCGGCGGCTTCTGGCGCCTGCTCGGGATGACCACAATCGGCCGCGCGCACGATGAGCGCCAGCTTGTGCAGCGCGGGCTGGGTCAGCATGTACTTGGCGAGGAACGCGTCGAAACTGCACAGCGCGCCATGATGACCCAGTTCCACACCGGGCACGTCGAAGGGGGTCGCTCCCGTACGCTGTGCCACGGCCATCACCTCGGCGGCGGGCACGTAGATGAATTCGGGGGCGGAGTCGATGAACCGCGCCACCAGCCAGGGACAGGCGATGCGATCGATCTTGGGGTGTTCACGGGTGACCCAGTGCATGGTGACCTCCTGCGGATGTCTAGGAGCCTGTCGGACTTGGGAATCGCGGGCTGCAAAAAGGCTGTGCGGCGTCCTGCGGCAGCGGCTTTTTGCCCCATAGCTCGGGCTATGAGGCGGCAAATCCGCCGCCACAGGCCATCCCCACACCCTTTTTTCGCTCTACGCGACCCAAGTCCGACAGACTCCGAGAATTACAAAACAGGAGACTCATCATGCTGGTCCAAAAGATCCATCATGTTGCCTACCGCTGCAAGGACGCGCTGCAGACCGCACGCTGGTACGAGCAGCATCTGGACATGAAACTGGTGCTGTGCATCGCCGAAGACACCGTGCCCTCCACGGGCGAGGCCGATCCCTACATGCACATCTTTCTCGATGCGGGCCAGGGCAATATCCTGGCCTTCTTCGAGCTGCCTACCCAGCCCGACATGGGGCGCGACCCCAACACCCCCGTCTGGACCCAGCACCTCGCGCTGGAGGTCGGCTCCATGGACGAACTCCTCGCCGCCAGGCAGCGCCTGCAGGACGCTGGCATCGACGTGCTCGGCCCAACCGACCACGCGCTGTTCCAGTCCATCTACTTCTTCGACCCCAACGGCCACCGTCTGGAGCTGGCGTGCAACACCGCCAGCCCCAAGATGCTGGCCGCGCTCGACGCCGTGAAATGGGACATGCTCGAAGAATGGGGCCAGACCCGCAAGGCCCCCAAGCACGCCGCCTGGATGCATGACGGCCGCTACAAGGAGATGTTCCAGTGAGGCTGGCCACGCTGAAGACCTCAGAGGGTGTGAATGAATCCGGCGTGGCCGAGCAGCGCGCCCAAAGGGTTCCAATCAAGGCGCAAAGCACAGCCGTGCCCGTCGGCACGGCGCGCATTTGCAACGCCGAGTGGGGCGATTTGGGTGCGATGAGCGGGCATGGCGGATTTGTTCACACCCTCTCAGCCCCAGACGGCCGACTGGCCGTGGTCAACGACACCCTGAGCCTGTGCCAGCCGGTGCCCGACATCGCCCCGACCCTGCAGGCCGCGCTCGACGACTGGGCGCGCTGCGCCCCGCTGCTGCAGGACGCAGCGCTGGCCCTGCAAGCCGGTACAGCACGGAACGCCCAGCCCTTCGACGCCGCCGCCTGCCACTCGCCCCTGCCCCGCGCCTTCCAGTGGGCCGACGGCTCGGCCTACATCAACCATGTCGAGCTGGTGCGCAAGGCGCGCAAGGCCGAAGTGCCCGCCACTTTCTACACCGACCCGCTGATGTACCAGGGCGGCTCCGACAGCTTCATCGGCCCCTGCGACCCCATCGTGGCCAAGGAGAGCTGGGGCATCGACTTCGAGGCCGAGGTGGCCGTCATCACCGGG
>JAQTVS010000177.1 GCA_028706735.1 Thiomonas sp. | reverse complement strand
GGGCTTTGCAGCGCTTCTTCAGCACGCCCCTGATCGCTCAGTCGAATGATGTCTGCCGCAAGCTTGTGAAATTGCGCATGTTCCAGCTTGAGTTGCTCGAGCAGATGCGGCGGAACGCGCGCGTCGTCGGTCTGGGCCTCCAGCCAGATGCCCAGTGCGCAGGCGTCGCACCGACCGGCCTCTGCAGCATCGAGCGATTCGGTCGATTGCCCGTTGACGACATCTTTGAGGCGATTTTTCCAGCGCTGGTGGGTGGCGATGGCGGAGTAAAAGTCCAGGCCAGCAAGCTCCGATGCGGTGTCGTCGCTGCCGGGTCGGGGCGGGTCGGGCAAGGCATCTTCCATCTCTGGCACTGTCTCTTGCACCGCGCCGCTGTCCGTTTGTGGTGCGTCAACTTTTTTTCGTAGCCAGTCCAGCCAGCTCATTATGTTCTCCAACTTGGGTATTGCCGTATACCGATCGAATGTCAACTCGATTGGCCGCTTGGATCGCTGTAAATTGCGATTTACAGTTTCCAGGCGCCTTATCCTAAGCAAGCAAAGACAAAAAACCGCGACCCCCTTTTCGCTGGGGTGCATAAAAACCGGATTTCGTGATTTATTTCGCGCATGACATATTGCACCGGATAAATCCCTAGCACAAAGAGTCATTATTTTTTTTGATCTTTCTCAGGTGGGCATCTGGATGTGGCGAAAAACGCGCTGATTCGTCGGTTTGGCTGTTGAACCGTGCAACCCGCTGTGCGCTTCTGGCGCCGTAAAGGCTTCTGGCAGTTGCGATTCCACAAAATGCGAAGGACTCCAGGTGTCAACTCCTGAGAAAACGCCGGGCCGCCCCAAGTTTTCTCATCCCCCTCCCGACCTCCCCCACGCCGTGGGGGAGGTGAGATCACTCCCTGCCCGCTCATGGGGAGGGATGGGGTGGGGAGTGCCCGGCCCTGGGGGCGCTCAGAGGGTGTCACGTTGACACCGTGACCTCCGTGCTCAAGAATGCCGTAAGCTGCCGCATCGAATCGGCCAACGGAATCAATCTTTCTTGCCGCTCCACCTCCCCATGGATCAAGCCCATTCGACCTCTCAGGCCGTGTCACCGTTGTTTTCTGGCGCGCAGGCCAGTTCCTGGCCGGATGCGTCCCAGGCTTGGGCGTCCATGCTGCGCGCAGTCAACGGCTCTGCCGCGCCGGGCTTGCCTGCCATCCAGGTTGACCCGGGGCGCTTGCAGCAATTGCAACAGCGCTACCTCGGTGAATTCCGCCAGCTCTGGAGCGGGTTGTTGGCGTCGGACACCTCAAACCCCACAGCGCATGCCGCCGCCGACAAGCGCTTTTCTGACGGCGCCTGGGGCGAGAACCGTATTTCCAGCTACACAGCGGCGCTGTATCTGCTCGGCGCTCGCGCCTTGTTCGATCTGGCCGACAGCGTGCAGGCCGACGAGCCCACGCGGCAAAAACTGCGCTTTGCTGTGCAGCAGTGGGTGGACGCCGCGGCGCCGTCCAATTTTTTGCCGCTCAACCCCGAGGCGCTGAACAAGGCGGTGCAGACGCAGGGCGAGAGCCTGCGTGCCGGAGTGGAGAACTGGCTGAAGGATCTGAAGCAGGGGCGCATGACGCAGACGGATGAATCGGTCTTCGAGGTCGGGCGCAACGTGGCGACCACGGCAGGGCAGGTGGTGTTCGAAAACGACCTGTTCCAGCTCATCGAATACACGCCGCTCACGGCCCGTCTCCATGCGCGGCCCTTGCTGTTCGTGCCGCCGTCGATCAACAAGTACTACATCCTCGATCTGCAGCCCGACAACTCGCTGGTGCGGTTTGCCGTCGAACAGGGGCATCGCACCTTTGTGATGTCGTGGCGCAACCCGGATGCCGGCATGGGCCATCTCACCTGGGACGACTATGTGCAGGATGGCGTCATCCGCGCCATGGAGGCGGTGCGCGACATCGCCGCTGGCCGCAGCGAGGGAACGATCAACACTCTGGGTTTTTGCGTGGGCGGCACTCTGCTGGCCAATGCGCTGGCTGTGCTGCAAGCGCGCGGCGAGCAGTTCGCGCAGAGCGCCACTCTGCTCACGACGATGGTGGACTTCACCGATACGGGCATTCTGAGCGTGTATGTGGACGAGGCCTCGGTGGCATTGCGCGAGAGGACTCTGAGCAAAGGCGGCCTGATGACTGGGCGTGAACTGGCCTCGGCCTTTTCCAGCCTGCGGCCCAACGATCTGGTGTGGAACTATGTGGTGGGCAATTACCTCAAGGGCGAGACGCCGCCGCCGTTCGACCTGCTGTACTGGAATTCGGATTCGACCAATCTGCCCGGACCGCTGTTCACTTGGTATCTGCGCAATACGTATCTGGAAAACAAGATGCGCCAGCCCGGTGCGCTGACGGTCGCGGGGGTTCCGCTCAATCTTCAAGCGGTCAAGCTGCCGACCTACGTCTATGCTTCGCGCGAGGACCACATCGTTCCGTGGAAAACGGCTTATGAAACGACGCAGATCCTCGGCGGGCCAATGCGCTTTGTGCTGGGGGCGTCAGGGCATATCGCCGGGGTTATCAACCCGGCAAAGCGCAACAAGCGCAGCCACTGGGTCGCCCCCGCCGGGCAGGACAAACTCCCGCGCAGCGCCCAGGACTGGTTCGATGCTGCGGCCGAACGGCCGGGAAGCTGGTGGACCGACTGGGCCCAATGGCTGGCTGAACAGGCTGGGCCGGACATCGCCGCGCCGAAAAAGCCTGGCAACGCACGCTACAAACCCATCGAGCCCGCACCCGGACGCTACGTCAAGGTGCGCGCCTGAAATTTTTTGTCCTCTTCGTAAAGGAATCGCATCATGAATGACATCGTCATTGTGTCCGCCGTGCGCACCGCGGTTGGAAAATTCGGCGGCGCGCTGTCCAAGACGCCAGCGGTCGATCTCGGCGCCCTGGTCATCAAGGAGGCTATGGCGCGGGCCAGGCTCGATCCGGCGCAAGTCTCGGAGGTTATTTTTGGGCAGGTGCTGCAGGCGGGCATCGGGCAGAACGGTGCGCGCCAGGCCAGCATCAAGGCCGGGCTGCCCGACATGGTTCCGGCCATGACCATCAACAAGGTCTGCGGCTCGGGGTTGAAGTCGGTGATGCTCGCCGCGCAGGCCATTCGCGACGGCGACGCCGACATCGTGGTGGCGGGCGGGCAGGAGAACATGAGCGCCTCGCCGCATGTGCTGCCGGGGTCGCGCGACGGCCAGCGCATGGGCGACTGGAAGCTGATCGACACCATGATCACCGACGGCCTGTGGGATGCGTTCAACCAGTACCACATGGGAATCACCGCGGAAAACGTGGCGAAAAAATACGGCGTCACCCGCGAGATGCAGGATGCGTTTGCCGCAGCCAGCCAAAACAAGGCGGAGGCGGCGCAAAAGGCCGGGCGGTTCGGTGATGAGATCGTGCCCGTGATGTTGCCGCAGAGAAAGGGCGATCCGGTGGCGTTCGCAACGGACGAATTCGTGCGTCACGGCGTCACCGCCGAAACCCTTGCCAGCCTGCGCCCGGCGTTCGACAAAGCCGGATCGGTGACTGCCGGCAATGCGTCGGGCATCAACGACGGCGCCGCCGCCGTGGTGGTGATGTCCGCCAGGCGCGCCGCCGAACTGGGCCTGACGCCGCTGGCGGCCATCCGCGCTTATGCCAACGCCGGGGTGGATCCGGCTTTCATGGGCATGGGCCCGGTGCCATCGTCCACCCGCTGCCTGTCGCGCGCGGGCTGGACGCCGCAAGACCTCGACCTGATGGAGATCAACGAGGCTTTTGCGGCGCAGGCTATCGCGGTGAATCAGCAAATGGGCTGGGATACGGGCAAGGTCAATGTCAATGGCGGCGCCATCGCCATCGGCCACCCCATCGGCGCCAGCGGCTGCCGCATTCTGGTCACCCTGTTGCACGAAATGCAAAAGCGCGACGCGAAAAAAGGACTGGCCTCGCTGTGCATCGGCGGCGGCATGGGCGTGGCCATGGCGCTGGAGCGCTGAAGCCAACCCCCATCATTCAAACCAAAAGAGGAGATCACAATGAGCAAGAAAGTGGCTTACGTCACCGGTGGCATGGGCGGTATTGGCACGGGGATCTGCAAGCGGTTGTGCGAGGCCGGGCACAAGGTCATCGCCGGTTGCGGCCCCAATTCCAGCCGAAAGGACGGCTGGCTGGAAGCCATGCGGGCGCAGGGCTTCGACGTCTATGCCTCTGAGGGCAATGTGGCCGACTGGGAATCAACCAAAACCGCGTTCCAGAAGGTGTTTGCCGAGCATGGCCAAGTGGATATTCTGGTGAATAACGCCGGCATCACCCGCGACGCCGTGCTGCGCAAAATGAGCTTCGAGGACTGGGACCTGGTGCTGCGCACCAATCTGTATTCCATGTTCAACGTCACCAAGCAGGTGATCGACGGCATGGTGGAGCGCGGCTGGGGCCGCATCATCAATATCGCATCGGTCAACGGCGAGAAGGGGCAGTTCGGCCAGACCAACTATGCCGCGGCCAAGGCCGGGATGCACGGCTTTGCCATGTCGCTGGCGTTGGAGGTGGCGTCCAAGGGGGTGACGGTCAATACCGTCTCGCCCGGTTATATCCTGACCGATATGGTCAAGGCGATTCGTCAGGATGTGCTCGACAAGATCATTTCCTCCATTCCGGTCAAACGCCTGGGCACGCCGGAGGAGATCGCCTCCATCGTGGTCTGGCTAGCCAGCGAAGATGCAGGGTTCACCACCGGCGCCGAGTTCTCGTGCAATGGGGGGCTGCACATGAGTTGATGCACACCGCACCGCGCAAGCGGGTGACAAACGCGGGCGCTGACACCGGTGTCTTTCGCCCGCGTCTGTTACGTGCATCTGTCACCCGGTTGCGCGGTGCGGGGAAGTCTCAGAGGGTGTGAATGAATCCGGCGTGGCCGAGCAGCGCGCCCAAAGGGTTCCAATCCAGGCGCAAAGCACAGCCGTGCCCGTCGGCACGGCGCGCATTTGCAACGCCGATTGGGACGATTTGGGTGCGATGAGCGGGCATGGCGGATTTGTTCACACCCTCTCAGTGGTTTTGGCCAAGGGTTATGGTTCAATCGCAGCAAGAATCCTGCCCGCACATTTTTCTCCTGACCTGATCGCCTCCCATGCCCATGCCCATGCCCAAGCCCGATTCTTTGCAGCGCATCATCAAGAAGTACCCCAATCGCCGCCTTTACGACAGCGAGGCCAGCGCCTACATCACCCTGAGCGATGTAAAACAACTGGTCATGGACGGAGCGCATTTCGTGGTGCAGGACGCCAAGACTGGCGAAGACCTCACCCGCAGCATCCTGCTGCAGATCATTCTCGAAGAGGAGAGTGGCGGCGTGCCCATGTTCAGCGCGGTGATGCTCGAACAGATCATCCGGTTTTATGGTCATGCCATGCAGGGCATGATGGGCAGCTACCTGGAAAAGAATGTGCAGGTTTTCATCGACATCCAGAACAAGCTGTCCGAGCAGTCGCGCGGGGTGTACGACAATGCCGCGCTCAACCCCGAAGCCTGGACCCAGTTCCTGAGCGTGCAAAGCCCCATGCTGCAGAACATGATGGGCAACTACCTCGAACAGAGCAAGAACCTGTATATGCAGATGCAGGAGCAGATGCAGGAACAGGCCAAGCAGATGCTCGGCGCCTTCAAGCCTCCTGAGAAAAAGTGACGGGCATGGCAGAGCGGGCGAATGCCCCGCACGGCCTTCAGCGACAATTCGAGGATGGAAACACAATTGACCCCTCCTCCTGCTGCAGCGTCCGTGCCGAAAATTGGCTTTGTCTCGCTCGGCTGTCCCAAAGCGCTGGTCGATTCCGAGCGCATCCTCACCGAATTGCGGGCGCAGGGCTATGACATCTCCAAGAGCTACGCCGGCGCCGACCTGGTGATCGTCAACACCTGCGGCTTCATCGACGCGGCGGTGCAGGAAAGTCTGGACGCCATCGGCGAGGCGCTGGCCGAGAACGGCAAGGTCATCGTGACCGGCTGTCTGGGGGCGCGCAGCGACGCGGCCACGGGCAACAATCTGGTGCGCGAAGTGCATCCCAAGGTGCTGGCCGTGACCGGCCCGCACGCGACGGACGAGGTGCTC
>JAQTVS010000176.1 GCA_028706735.1 Thiomonas sp. | reverse complement strand
AGGCCCCCCGAGGGGGTGAGAAACTCTTGGGACGGCCCGGCGAGTTTCTCAGGAGCGCCCCCAGACCTGCCGCGTTCGCGTCAGGCCCCCCGAGGGGGATGAGAAAACTTGGGGCGGCCCGGCGTTTTCTCAGGGGGCGCCGCAATCGACTGCCGCCGCGCGGCCACAGCCTGGCGAGGGTTGCGACACAGCGTCGCAGTCCTTTGGCCTGCATCAACTCTGACGGCAGCCACACCCCGTAACCTGTTTACAAATTATTGCGTTGCAAACCTTTGATCGCAGCGCCGAAAAGGAACGGCTATGAACAAGAAGATGGGGTGGCGCGTCATTCTGGCCGGGATGCTGGTGGCGCAGTGCGGTCTGGCGGCGGCAGCCAAATTTTCCGACCAAGAAGTGCAGCGCGGGGCTTATCTGGCGCGCGCCGGGGATTGCGTGGCATGCCATACGGCGCCGGGCGGCAAGCCCTTTGTCGGCGGGCTGAAGATGGACATGCCCATCGGCGCGATTTATTCCTCCAACATCACGCCAGATAAAACCCACGGCATCGGCAGCTACAGCTTCGAGCAGTTCGACCGCGCGGTGCGGCATGGCGTGGCGCCGGGCGGAAAGCATCTCTACCCGGCCATGCCCTATCCCTCTTACGTGCGGGTAAACCAGGCTGACATGAAGGCGCTTTACGCCTACTTCATGCAGGGCGTGCCGCCCGACGCCACACCTAACCGCAAGCCCGACATGGTGTGGCCCATGACCATCCGCTGGCCGCTGGCGATCTGGAACTGGATGTTCGTGCGCGACACCACCTTCACCCCCGATCCCAAGCAGAGCGCGCAGTGGAACCGCGGCGCTTATCTGGTGGAAGGTCTTGGCCATTGCGGTTCCTGCCATACGCCACGCGGCCAGTTCTTCCAGGAAAAGGCGCTGAGTTCGCGCGGGCCCAACGGCGACTTCTATCTCACCGGCTCGCAGGTGGAGCATTGGTTCGCCACCAATCTGCGCGGCAGTTGCATGCAGAAGTGGACGGCGGGGGACATCGCTGAACTGCTGCAGGCGGGCAAAACGGCGAACTTCACCGCGCTGGGCAGCATGACCGAGGTCATTTCGCACAGCACTCAGCACCTCAAGCCCGATGACCTGCAGGCCATGGCGGCCTATATCAAGTCGCTCAAGCCGGTCGTGGTGGCGCAGACGCCCGCGGCCAAAGACTCGGCCACGGTGCAGCGCGGCGCAGCGGTCTACAACCAGCATTGCGTGGCCTGCCATCAGGCCAATGGCCAAGGACTGCCGCAAGTCTTCCCCGGTCTGGCCAAGAACGCCACGGTGCAGTGCTCCGATCCGAACAACAGCATTCGCGTGGTGCTGGCCGGCGGCAGCACCGTGGTCACGGAAAAGGCGCCCGCGCCGATGGCCATGCCGCCGTTCGCGCTGTCGCTGAACGACCAGCAGGTGGCTGACGTGGTGACCTATATCCGCGCCACCTGGGGCAATGGCGCCTCAGCCGCCACGCCCGATCAGGTCAAAGCGCTGCGCAAGGCCATCATCAAGGACTGATTCTGTCTGCAAGGCGCTCAGACACTCGCCGGGTCGTCCCAAGAGTGTCTTTCCCCTTGAGGGGAGAACCGAGCGCAGCGAAGGATTTCGGGGTGGGCTCAGACACTCGCCGGGCCGTCCCAAGAGTGTCTTGCCCCTTGAGGGGAGAACCGAGCGCAGCGAAGGATTTCGGGGTGGGCTCAGACACTCGCCGGGCCGTCCCAAGAGTGTCCTGCCCCTTGAGGGGAGAACCGAGCGCAGCGAAGGATTTCGGGGTGGGTTGATCCCTCGCTGCGACAATGCGCCGGATGACGCGATCCGGCGCGCTGCGGCGCATTCTTACCCTGGGGGCGCTGACCGCCTTCGCCCCCATGTCCATCGACATGTATCTGCCGGGCTTCACGGCGCTGCAGCACGATCTGCGCGCCACGCCGGATGCGGTGCAGCGCACGCTGGTGGTGTTCTTCCTCGGTCTTGCGCTGGGGCAGGCGTTCTGGGGCCCGGTGTCCGACCGCTTTGGCCGCAAGCGCCCGTTGCTGCTCGGCATCGCGCTGTATGGCGTGGCCTCCGTGGGCTGCGCACTGGCGGGGTCGGTCGATCAACTGCTGCTGTGGCGGCTGCTGCAGGCGCTGGGTGGTTGCGCCGGTATTGTGATTGCCCGCAGCATGGTGCGCGATTTGTACGCGCCGCTCGATGCCGCACGGGTGTTTTCGCGGCTGACCCTGGTGCTCGGCGCCGCCCCCATTCTGGCGCCGCTGGCCGGGGCGGCCATCGTGCAGACGCTGGGCTGGCGCGCGATTTTTGCGGTGCTTGCCGCGTTCGGCTTGGCCTGTTTCCTTGCCGCGCTGGCCTTGCCGGAAAGCCTGCCTGCCAGCGCGCGCAGCAGTGCGAGCCAGCACCCGGTGCGTCATGCGCTGCGCATTTATGGCGCCTTGCTGCGCGACCGTGGCTACATCGGCTTTGCCCTCAGCGGCGCGCTGGGGCAGTCGGCCATGTTTGCCTACATCGCCGGTGCGCCGTTTGTGTTCATGCAGGTGTTCGGCCTGAGCCCCACGCAGTTCGGCTGGCTGTTCGGCCTCAATGCGATGGGTCTGATTGCCGCATCCCAGCTCAACCATGCCTTGCTGTCGCGGGCGCCCAGCAACGTGCTGCTCGGGTGGGCGCTGCGCAGCCTGGTGGTGTGGGCCGTGGTCATGCTGGGAGTGGCCGCGCTGCAGATCGGTGGATTCTGGGGCGTGGCGCTGCCCTTGTTCATCGCTTTGTCCAGCCTGGGATTTTCTTTTCCCAACGCCACAGCGCTGGCGCTGGCGCACCAGACTGGGCGCGTGGGCAGCGCTGCGGCCCTGATGGGCAGCATGCAATTCACCCTGGCTACGCTGAGCGGCGCGGCGGTCGGCCTGTTTTCCATGCACAGCGCCGCGCCGATGGCGGCGGTGTTTTGCCTGTTTGCCTGCCTGGCGCTGGCGGCGCAGCGCGGTCTTGCTCCAGGTTGAACAGGCTTCAAAGCGCGGCGATGGCCTGCTCGAGTTCGGCAAAGCTCTGCATCTGGCCGCTGGCGGCCAGTTCCACGCCAAGCTGGCGGCCGATGCGCACGGCGGAAAAAATGCCGCGCACGCAGGGCGGGCCGTCGGATTCCAGCACCAGCGCATGTTGCCGCCCGGAGTGGCGCAGGGTGAGCACGATTTCGGCCACGGTGGAACGCAGCACCTCGGCGTAATCGAGCACGTCGATGTGCTGCTGCGGCACCATGCATTGCGCCACGGTGACCGCGTCGCGCGGGATCTGATTTTCGGTGGCGGCGCGCACCGGCTTCTCGCCCATGAGGTCGCGCGCGGTGATCAGGCCGACCACATGCCGCGCGGAATCGGTGACCAGCAGCAACCGCACGCCGGCGTGCATCATTTTCTGCAGCGCGTTGTTGGCGGGGGCGTCGGCTTCGGTAGTGAAGGCTGGGGTGTGGCGCAGGTCGGTCATCACATCGCTGGCAGGCGATTCCGGAGTGACGCTGCCGGGGCGGCCGTGGTCGAACTCGATGACTGGCGTGCCCGCGGGAAGCGGGTGATGATGCAGGATGCGTTGTGTGGACATGGCGGCATTTCTCCCAAAGAGGGCGGCGTTTGCTGCATTGCAAAAAACCGTCGATGTGCTGAATTTAATCCGCGCTGCGGCGCCATGCTGTATCGAAATGTCGAAGCCACCACCGCATGTGGCAGAAGAGGGGTTCAATAATCGAGCGGGTCCACGTCCACCGCCCAGCGCACCCGGGAGCGCAGGGCGGCGAGTTCTGCGCGCCACAGCGCCAGCATTTTCTGCAACGCGCCGCGATGCGCGCCTTCGAGCAGCATTTGCATCCGGTGCATGTCGGCCATGCGGGCGAGGGTGGCCGGAATGGGCGGATAGACGGTCACGCCCAGCTCCTGCGCAATGGGCGCGGCGAGTTGCTGCGCGCGGTCGAGAAAGTCCACCACGGCCTCGATCTGCTTGTGCTCCGCGCGCAGCAGGGCCTGGAAGGAGAACGGCGGCATGCCGCTACGCTCGCGCTCGATCAGTTCAGCCTGGGCGAAACCGGGAAAGTCGTGCGCCACCAGCGCACGGTACAGCGGATGCTCGGGGTGCGCGGTCTGCACCAGCATCTCCGGGGCTGAAGGGGGCAGGCGTGCGGGCTGCGCGTTGCCTGTCCCGGCGAGCGCGGGCGGTGTGGCGCGCCCCGCGCGTCCCGCCGCCTGCATGAGCTGCGCGAACAGGCGCTCGGGGCCGCGCGGATCGTGGCTGAACAGCCCGGCATCCGGGTTGAGCGCCGCCACCAGGGTGACGCGCTGGAAGTCGTGGCCCTTGGTCACCATCTGCGTGCCCACCAGAATGTCCACCTCGCCCGCATGCACGCTGTCGAAGCTGCTGGCGGCAGCGCCCTTGCGCCTTGTGCTGTCGGCGTCGATGCGGGCAATGCGGGCGTAGGGATACGTGTCGGCGAGCGCTTCCTCCACGCGCTGCGTGCCCTTGCCCACGGGCTGCAGATCGAGGCTGCCACAGCTCGGACAGGCGCGCGGCACCGCAGCCTGATACCCGCAGTGATGGCAGCGCAGGCTGCGGTCGGTGCGGTGAAACACCAGATGCGCGTCGCAATGCGGGCAGTCCGACAGCCAGCCGCAGTCCGGGCAGCTCAGCACCGGCGCGTAGCCGCGGCGGTTGAGGAACAGCAGGCTTTGCTCGCCGCGCTCCAGGCGCTGGCGGATGGCGGCGTCCAGCGTCTGGCCGATCAGCGTGCCGCTGGCGCGCAGTGTGGGGTCGCGCCGGGTATCGGCCAGACGCACCCGCGGCAGCACCCCGGCGGCGCGCTGCGCCAGGGTGAGCAGGCGATAGCGGCCGTTCTGCGCCGCCCGCCAGCTTTCAAGCGAGGGCGTGGCCGAGCCGAGCACCACGGCGATGCCAAGTTGCTGCGCGCGCCACAAGGCCAGATCGCGCGCGGAGTAGCGCGCGCCTTCCTGCTGTTTGTAGGAGGCGTCGTGCTCCTCGTCGATCACGATGAGCCGCAACTGCGGCATGGAGGCAAGCGCGGCCAGGCGCGTGCCCAACACGATACGCGCGCGCCCGGTATGCGCCGCCAGCCAGTGGCGTAGCCGTTGGCCTTCCGACAGGCCGCTGTGCAGCACGGCGAGATGCTCCGCGCCGAAGCGCTGTTCGAAACGGCGGATGAGCTGCGGCGTGAGGTTGATTTCCGGGGTGAGCACCAGAATCTGCGCTGCGGAGTCGCGCTGCAGCGCCTGCGCCGCGGCGTGCAGATACACCTCGGTCTTGCCGCTGCCGGTCACGCCGAACAGAAGAAATGGGGCGAACCCCGTGCTCGATGCGATCGCCTGCAGCGCCTGTGCCTGCTCTGGGTGGAGCGTGGGAGGCGCTTCTGCGGCTGCTGGCGGCGGCGCGGCGGCGCTGGCCTCCACCCAGCCCGCCCGCTGCCAGTCCGCCAGCACCTTGGAGGCCTGCGGGTGAAGGCGGCGCGCCTCCAGCAGTGTGAGTGGGCGCGCCGCCGGGGTGGCGGCTGGTGTTTGCTGCGGCGCGTCAGGCCGTTCGACGCCGAGCGCCTGCGCCAGACGCCACAGCGCGGCGCTGCGCGGGGCGATTTTCTCGGGCAGCGCACGCAGGCCGAGGTCGGTGCAGCGATAGGCCGCGGCGGCATCCCTGGCTGGCGCGGGCGCGATGCCCTCCGGATTGCGGTTGCGCAGCAGCGCGGGCAAGGCGGCGCCGATCACTTCGCCCAAGGCGCGCTGGTAATAGCGGGCGACGAACTGCAGCAGCTCCAGCCAGTTGGCGTCGAACGCGGGCAGGGACGCGAACACCCCGGCGATCTCGCGCAGCGTGATGGCGCTGACCCCGTCCGGTGGCGCGGTCAGCCTTAGCACCACGCCGGTCACCGTCTGCCGACCCAGCGGCACGCGCACCAGCGTCCCGGGGGGCGGTGGCGCATCGGCGCGGTAATCGAGGGGTTGCAGGCCCGGCGCGTCAACGGCAACCTGGAGAACGACGGACATGGAGTTGGCGCGCGGGACGGAAGTTGGAGTTTGAATCAGGGCGCTAAGTGGGCGTCAGCACACGGTTTATGTC
>JAQTVS010000175.1 GCA_028706735.1 Thiomonas sp. | reverse complement strand
GGCTCGACCCGAAGAACTCCTTGATCGCCGCCGAGATGGGTTTGGAGTTGATGAAGACGTGCGGCATCAGGTTTTCGGTCTCGGCCTGGACTAGACGCTACTTCACCGAGCGCTCGATGCGCGACAGACCGGCGCGGAATTGGTTCTCCGCCAGTTCGCCGACACAGCGCACCCGGCGGTTGCCGAGGTGGTCGATGTCGTCCACTTCGCCGCGGCCATTGCGCAACTCGACCAGCAGCTTGATCACCGCCATGATGTCTTCATGCGACAGCACCATCTCGCCTTCGATCTCTTCACGACCGAGGCGGCGGTTGAACTTCATGCGGCCCACGCGCGACAGGTCGTAGGCGTCAGCGTCGAAGAACAGGCGGTTGAACAGCGCCTCCACCGCGTCTTCGGTCGGCGGCTCGCCGGGACGCATCATGCGGTAGATCGCCACCTTGGCGGCGAGCTGGTCGGCCACTTCGTCGATGCGCAGGGTCTGCGAAATGAAGGCGCCCTGGTCGAGGTCGTTGATGTAGAGCGTTTGAATTTGCTGGATGCCCGCTTCGCGGATTTTTTTCAGCAGCGGCTCGGTCAGCTCGTCATTCGCGCGGGCAACGATCTCGCCGGTGTCCTGCGACACCAGATTGCGCGCCAGCACCTTGCCCAGCAGGAAGTCTTCCGGCACCGACAGGCGCTGCGTGCCGCCCTGCTCCAGCTCCCGCAGGTGGCGGGTGTTGATGCGCTTGTCCTTGGCGACAACCACTTTGCCGTTCTGGTCGATCAGGTCGAAACGCGCCACTTCGCCTTTGAAATGGTCTGGCACGAATTCAAGCAGTGCGCCATCGTCCATCAGCTGCATGTGATCGAAGGCGAAGAAGTGCGCAAGGATCTGCTCGGGATTCAGGCCCAGGGCCTTGAGCAGGATGGTGACCGGCATCTTGCGGCGGCGGTCGACGCGGAAATACAGAATGTCCTTGGCGTCGAACTCGAAGTCGAGCCAGGAGCCGCGGTAGGGAATGATGCGCGCCGAGAACAGCAGCTTGCCCGAGCTGTGGGTCTTGCCCTTGTCGTGCTCGAAAAACACGCCGGGGGAGCGGTGCAGCTGGCTGACGATGACACGCTCGGTGCCATTGATGATGAACGAGCCCTTGTCGGTCATGAGCGGAATCTCGCCCATATAGACTTCCTGCTCCTTCACCTCCTTGACCGTGGGCTTGGCCGCTTCGCGGTCCATCACGATCAGGCGCACCTTGGCGCGCAGCGCCGACGCAAAGGTCAGCCCGCGCTGCTGGCATTCGCGCACGTCGAACACCGGGCGCGCCAGGGTGTAGCCGTTGTATTCCATGCGCACATATTGGTTATGCGACACGATGGGGAAAATGGCGCGGAACGCCGCTTCCAGCCCTTCATCCTTGCGCTGTGGCAAGGGAAGGTCTTTTTGCAAAAAGGCCTCGTAGGAGTTGATCTGCGTGGCCAGCAGATAGGGGACATCCAGGACGCTCTGGCGGCTGCCAAAACTTTTCCGAATGCGCTTTTTCTCAGTGAACGAGTAGGACATGGATACGCTCCGCTCCACAGGGACAAAATCAGTTATCGCATGACCCGGGAACACCCCAGGCCATGTGGTAACCAAGCTGCCGGCCTGAACCGGCAGAAGGCGCGAAAGCCCGGAAGGCCAATTGACCTTCCGGGCCCACGCAAAACCAAAGACTTACTTGATATCCGCCTTGGCGCCGGCTTCTTCCAGCTTCTTCTTGGCGGCTTCCGCATCAGCCTTGGCCACGGCTTCCTTGACGGCCTTGGGCGCGCCGTCCACCAGATCCTTGGCTTCCTTCAAGCCCAGGCCGGTCAGTTCGCGCACGGCCTTAATGACGCTGACCTTGTTCGCGCCAACTTCCGTCAGGATCACGTTGAACTCGGTCTGTTCTTCCACGACAGCAGCAGCGCCACCAGCGCCAGGGGCGGCAACAGCCATCGCCGCTGCGGACACGCCGAACTTCTCCTCAAACGCCTTGACCAGGTCGTTGAGTTCCATGACGGTCATGCCGCCCACTGCGTCGAGAATATCTTGTTGATTCATAGCCATTTGATGACTCCGGAATAAATGTTTGAAAAAGGGGTGGTGAAAGCTTCAGCCTGATCAGGCCGCTTCGGTTTCGCGTTTCAATGCCAGTTGGCCCAGCGCCACGGCAAAGCCGGACACGGGAGCCTGCATGACGCCCAGCAGACGCGCCAGCAGCACTTCGCGTGACGGGATGCTTGCGAGGGACTTGACCCCGGCGGCGTCGAGCGCCTTGCCGTTGACAACACCCGAACGGATGACCAGCTTGTCGTTGGTTTTTGCAAAGTCGTTGATGATCCGCGCGGCAGCCACTGCGTCTTCGGAAAATCCGTAGATCAGCGGCCCCGTCATGTCTGCGGCAATCGACTCGCACGGGGTTCCCGTGACGGCGCGCTTGGCCAGGGTGTTCTTGAACACCTGGAGATGCACTCCGTTTTCGCGAGCCTGCTTGCGCAGCTTGGTCATCTGCTCGACTGCAATGCCGCGGTACTCGGCCAGAACCAAGGATTGCGCCTTGGTTGCCAGCGCCGAGATTTCCTCGACTGAAGCTTGCTTTTCAGAGCGGTTGAGACTCAAAATTGACTCCTGAAGAAATTGCCATGCACCGATTGGTCCATGGCGCCTATACAAGCGTCCTCTGGAGTCACTCCAGGCACGGCTTGCGCCATGCCTGCTCTCGTCCAGCGGGTTCGCCATCTGCGCAGACCCGGCTTCGCCGACTGGAAGCCGAATTAAGCGAGGCGTGCCGCCCCGCGCCTGCGGTCTTGGATCGCCCGGTGCGGCGTGAACACCACCGAACCGGCCCACCAATTCCTGTCAGCGCCGGCTTGCACCGACGCTGTTTTCAAGCAATCACTGCCCGGCGACCGCCGCGTTCACCGTGGCGGTATCGACGCGCACGCCGATGCCCATGGTGGACGAGACCGCAACCTTCTTCAAATAAATGCCCTTGGCAGCCTGAGGGCGCGCCTTTTGCAGCGCCTCGATCAAGGCCTTAAGGTTGTTGCGCAGGGCATCAGCACCGAATGAGGCGCGACCAATGGTGCCATGCACGATACCGGCCTTGTCGGCACGGAACTGCACCTGGCCGGCCTTGGCGTTTTTCACTGCGGTGGCGACGTCGGGCGTGACCGTACCGACCTTGGGATTGGGCATCATGCCGCGCGGGCCGAGAATCTGGCCCAATGCACCGACCACGCGCATCGCGTCAGGCGAGGCGATGACAATGTCGAAATTGAGATTGCCAGCCTTGACCTGCTCGGCCAGATCGTCAAACCCCACGATGTCAGCGCCGGCGGCCTTGGCTTCTTCCGCCTTGGCGCCCTGCGCGAACACGGCCACGCGCTTGACCTTGCCAGTGCCTTCGGGCAGCACGACAGAGCCGCGCACCACCTGGTCGGACTTGCGGGTATCCACGCCGAGGCTCACCGCCACGTCGATGGATTCGTCGAACTTGGCCACCGCGCATTCCTTGATCAGCAGCAGCGCGTCATCGAGCGCGTAGAGCTTGTTGGAATCGACCTTGGCGCGCAAGGCGGCATAACGTTTGGGCATCTTGGCCATTTATACGCCCTCCACAGTGACGCCCATCGACCGGGCCGTGCCCGCGATCGTGCGCACAGCCGCGTCGAGATCGGCGGCCGTCAGGTCTTTCATCTTGGTGTTGGCGATCTCTTCGAGCTGAGCGCGCGTGATCTTGCCCACCTTGTCGGTATGCGGGCGGGCCGATCCCTTGTCGAGCTTGATCGACTTCTTGATCAACACACCGGCCGGCGGGGTTTTGATGATGAAGGTGAACGACTTGTCCGCAAAAGCCGTGATGACCACCGGCAACGCGAGACCCGGCTCGACACCCTGGGTCTGCGCGTTGAACGCCTTGCAGAACTCCATGATGTTGAGGCCGCGCTGACCAAGCGCCGGCCCGATCGGCGGCGAGGGATTGGCTTTACCAGCTGGCACTTGCAGCTTGATGAAGCCGACAATTTTCTTTGCCATAGTGACTCCGTGTGGGTACGAGCGCCTCAGTTTCCAAGAGGCTCCCCGAAACCCGCCCTTTCAATTTGCCTGCAGCCCGGGCGGGATGGGCGGCAGAGAACATCGTGTTGGACGACAGCCTCAGCCAGCGTCCGCAACCTTGCAGGCAAGCGCCCGGTCAAAGGCGTTCGATCTGCTGAAATTCCAACTCCACCGGCGTGGCGCGGCCAAAAATGGTGACCGATACACGCAGGCGAGACTTCTCGTAATTCACTTCTTCCACATTGCCGTTGAAATCGGTGAATGGGCCTTCCTTGATGCGCACCATTTCACCCACCTCGAACTGCACTTTGGGACGCGGCTTCTCCGCACCCTCCTGCATCTGGCTCATGATCTTGTTCACATCCGTTTCGCTGATCGGCACCGGACGGTTTTTCGCCCCGCCCACGAAACCGGTCACCTTGCTGGTGTGCTTGACCAGATGCCAGGTCGCGTCGTCCATCTCCATTTCCACCAGCACATAGCCAGGGAAAAAACGGCGCTCCGTGATGCTCTTGTGGCCATTCTTGATTTCGACCACTTCTTCTGTCGGCACCAGGATGCGGCCGAATTTGGCCTGCATCCCGGCGCGCTCGATGCGCTCGGCCAGATTGCGCTGGACAGCCTTTTCCATGCCGGAATAGGCGTGGACGACATACCACTGCTTGCCGACCTGCGCCGCCATTGTTTGTGCCTCAACCATACTCATGCTCCTAGCGCTTCCAACCCAAGATGAGGTCGTAGAGCATATATTCCAGCGATTTATCCGTGAGCCAGAGAAACAGCGCCATCAAAATGACGAACCCGAAGACGATGCCCGTCATCTGGATCGCCTCCTTTCGGGTCGGCCAGACAACTTTTTTGGTTTCGCGTATGGCGTCCTGACCATAGGCAATCAAGGCGCGGCCAGGCTCCGACAGGAAAAAAACGACCACCGCACCCACGAGCAACGCCAACAGGGCGAGCACGCGCACCCACATCGGCTGCCCGCCCAGGCCATAAAACAAGCCTAGGGCGGCGAGCAGCAAAACCGCTGCCGCGCCCAACTTTGCTTTGTCCGCCCCAGTGGAGACGGTTTCGACAGACGGATTCGCCATATGAATTTACGCGTTCAACCCCGAAATCATTCGGAGTGGCAGGGGCAGAGGGAATCGAACCCCCAACCTTCGGTTTTGGAGACCGACGCTCTGCCAATTGAGCTATGCCCCTGTATCTTCTAGCACCAAGGCCGCTACCTGCAAAACAGGCAACGGCCGCAATTCAAACAGATGAAAGCGCGCCGTGCTGGACGCGCTCCATTCAACCTTCTTTATCGAGCAACTCTCGCACAAGCAGTTACGCGATGATTTTTGCCACGACGCCGGCGCCGACGGTGCGGCCGCCTTCACGGATGGCGAAGCGCAGGCCTTCTTCCATAGCGATCGGGGCGATGAGCTTGACGGTGATGCTGACATTGTCGCCCGGCATGACCATTTCCTTGTCCTTGGGCAGTTCCACCGCACCGGTGACGTCGGTGGTGCGGAAGTAGAACTGGGGACGGTAGTTGTTGAAGAATGGGGTGTGGCGGCCGCCCTCATCTTTGCTGAGCACGTAGATCTCGGCGGTGAAGTGGGTGTGGGGCTTGACGCTGCCGGGCTTGCACAGCACTTGGCCGCGCTCGACGTCTTCGCGCTTGGTGCCGCGCAGCAGGATGCCGACGTTGTCGCCTGCCTGTCCTTGGTCGAGCAGCTTGCGGAACATTTCGACGCCGGTGCAGGTGGTTTTCTGGGTGTCACGGATGCCGACGATCTCGATTTCTTCGCCGACTTTGATGATGCCGCGCTCGATCCGCCCGGTCACCACGGTGCCGCGGCCGGAGATGGAAAAGACGTCTTCGACGGGCATGAGGAAGGCGCCATGGACCACCCGCCCCGTCTACGGCAAAATCCGCTACATGAACCGCAACGGGTGCAAAAGAAAATTCGACATCGACGCATACATCCGCACCTGGAGCGCCTGACAAAGCACTACAAACTGTCTCGAAAGGGCGAAGGAAATAGAGGAAATAGGGGAAATAGGAGACAGCGTGGCTACCAAA
>JAQTVS010000174.1 GCA_028706735.1 Thiomonas sp. | reverse complement strand
GTTGCAGCGCGGTGTACTCGACCACCGGCAGCCCTTGCGCCACCAGCGCGGCAATGGCCGCGCCGCGCGCCTGCCCCAGCAGCAGGGTGGACTGCGGGTTGACGTTGACGAACACGATCTCCACCACGGCCACATCCGCCTGCGCCTCGCGCGCCACCTGGCTCACGCCGTCGAACAGCGTTTTCAGGCGATCGGGGAGTGCGCCCTTGGGAATGCGGATGGCGCCGCTGGCCTGGTAGCCCAGGCGCTGCCCTTGGGCATCGACCACGCCGTAGCCGGTGGTGTTGAGTCCGGGGTCGATGCCGAGGATGCGCATGGGGGGGCGAACGTCGGCGCTGCCCGCAATCAATGCCGGAAGTGACGCATGCCGGTCAGCACCATGGCCATGCCGTGTTGGTCTGCGGCGGCGATGACTTCGGCGTCGCGCATCGAGCCGCCCGGCTGGATGACGGCCTTGATCCCGGCCTGCGCGGCGTTGTCGATGCCGTCGCGGAAGGGGAAGAAGGCGTCGGAGGCCATGACCGAACCGGGAACCTGCAGCCCGGCTTGCTCGGCCTTGATCGCGGCGATGCGTGCGGAGTTGACCCGGCTCATCTGCCCCGCGCCGACGCCGATGGTGGCGTTGTCCTTGGCGTAGACGATGGCGTTGGATTTGACGAACTTGGCCACGCGCCAGGCGAACAGCAGGTCGCGCAGCTCGGCCTCGTTCGGGGCGCGCTGGGTGACGATCTGCAGGTCGCCGTGCAGCGCGAGGTCGGCATCTTGCAGCAGCAGGCCGCCGTTCACGCGCTTGGCGTCCAGGCGCGGGCCGGGCTGCGCGTCCCAGCTGCCGCAGGCCAGCAGGCGCACGTTCTTTTTGGCCGCGCAGATGTCGATGGCGGCCTGCGACATTGTGGGCGCAATGATGACTTCGACAAACTGCCGCTCGACTATTGTCCGAGCCGTGGCCGCGTCGAGCTCACGGTTGAGCGCAATGATGCCGCCGAAGGCCGATTCGGCATCGGTCTTGTAGGCGCGGTCATAGGCGTCCAGGAGACTGGCGCCATAGGCCACGCCGCAGGGGTTGGCGTGCTTGACGATGACGCAGGCGGGCGCATCCACGAACTGCTTCACGCATTCGAGCGCGGCGTCGGCATCGGCGATGTTGTTGTAGCTCAGCTCCTTGCCCTGCAACTGGCGGGCGGTGGCGATGCTGGCCTCGCGCGCACCCGGTTCGACATAGAACGCCGCGCTCTGGTGCGGGTTCTCGCCGTAGCGCAGGTCTTGCTGCTTGGTGAAGGTGAGATTGATCTGGCCGGGAAAGGCTCCACGCGCGCCGTCATCCTGCAGCGCGGACAGGTAGTTGGAAATGGCCGCGTCGTACTGGGCGATGCGGTTGAACGCCGCGACCGAGAGGCGAAAGCGCGTGGCGTCGCTCACCTTGCCCGCCGCGCGCAGTTCAGCCACGACCACGGCATAGTCTGCCGGGTCGGTGAGCACCGCAACATGGTGATAGTTTTTCGCGCCGGAACGCACCATGGCCGGGCCGCCGATGTCGATGTTCTCGATGGCCTCGTCCAGGGTGTGCGGCTTGGCCACTGTGGCCTCGAAGGGATAGAGGTTGACGCAGAGGATGTCGATCGCCGGCAGGCCGTGCGCGTCGGTCTGCGCCACGTGCGCGGGCAGGTCGCGCCGCGCCAGCAGGCCGGCATGCACCTTGGGATGCAGAGTCTTCACCCGGCCGTCGAGCATTTCGGGAAAGCCGGTGTAGTCGGCCACCTCAAGCACCGGCAGGCCGGACTCGCGCAGCAGCTTGGCGGTGCCGCCGGTGGACAGCAGGCGCACGCCCAGGGCGTGCAGGTCGCGGGCGAAGTCGAGCACGCCGGTTTTGTCGGAAACGGAGATCAGTGCTTGCATGGAAGTCTCGGTGGATGGGGAGTTGCGGGCGGTCTGGCGCAAACCCGGCTCTCAAGAAAACGCCGGGCCGCTCAGAGCAATTTGTGTTCGGCCAGTTTTTTGCGCAAGGTGTTGCGATTGATGTCCAGCCAGCGCGCAGCCAGAGACTGATTGCCTTCTGCGTGGCGCATCACGGTGACGAGCAGGGGTTTTTCCACCGCCTGCATCACCATGCTGTGGATGCCGTGCGGCTCGGAGCCGCCGAGGTCGCGGAAATAGCCTTCGAGGCTCTCGACCACGCACTGTTCGAGGGTTTTGCGTTGCGGGTTCATGCGGCGGCGGCAAGAGGGAAGGCCAAAGGAGAGAGCGGAGAGAGCGGGTCGGCCGAAGAAAGCGATTGCGGCTCGCACAACAGGCGGCGCAGCGCGTCAAGCTGATCAGCGGCGGTTTGCAGGGTGTTGAAGTGCTGGCGGAAGGCCGTGCCGCCAGGAAGGTTGGCCACATACCAGCCCACATGTTTGCGCGCGGTGCGCACGCCCACCGACTCGCCGTACAGCGCGTAGTGGTCATCGAGGTGGGCGAACAGCCAGTCGCGCCACTGCGCCGGGGCGGGGTCGGGCAGCAGCGTGCCATCGGCCAGATAACGCACCACCTGGCCGAACAGCCAGGGACGGCCCATGGCGGCGCGGCCGATCATCACCGCGTCCGCTCCGCTGGCGGCCAGCACCGCGGCGGCCTTCTGCGGCGAGTCGATGTCGCCATTGGCCACCACCGGAATGGAGACGCTGCGCTTGACCGCGGCAAGGGTGGCGTACTCCGCCTCGCCGCCATAACCCTGCTCGCGCGTGCGGCCATGCACCACCAGCATGGCGGCGCCGGCAGCCTCGGCCAGCCGGGCGATGCGCGGGGCGTTGCGCTCGGCGGCGCACCAGCCGGCGCGCATTTTGAGGGTGACGGGCGCGTCGAACGGGCGCGCGGCCTGCACTGCGGCATCCACCAGCCGCGCGGCGAGGTCTTCATCCTGCATCAGCGCGGAGCCGGCCCAGCGGTTGCACACCTTTTTCGCCGGGCAGCCCATATTGATGTCGATGATGTGCGCGCCGCGCTCCAGGTTGTAGCGCGTGGCTTCAGCGATCTGCCCGGGGTCGGTGCCGACGATCTGCACCGCAATCGGCGCGGCTTCGCCGTCGTGGTTGGCGCGGCGCGAGGTCTTGAGGCTGTCGCGCAGATCGGCGCGCGAGGTCACCATTTCACTCACGCAATACCCCGCGCCAAGCTGCCGCGCCAGGCGGCGGTAGGGCCGGTCGGTCACCCCCGCCATCGGCGCGGCGAACACCCGGTTGGGCAAGGTGAAGCGCCCCAGTTGCAGCGGTGTGTTCATTGCGACCCCCGCGCACTAGTGCAGTGTTTTACGCTTGATGGAACAAATAAAACCGATGGATTTGGCGTCAGGGCAAGGCGCCAACCACAGCGATACCCATAGGTATCGCGCGGATTGGCAACGCTGCCCAGGCGGCAAAGATGCGGTTTTATGTTCCAGATAGCGTGAAACACTGCACAAGGCGCTGCACGACGACCGCCCACGCGCGCAGCGCGCATAAAGGCGGCAGCAGAGGCGGGTGTACAGGTGGCGGGCATGGTGCGGGCGTGCGGGCGTGCGGGCGTGCAGGGGGGCGTGCAGGAGACCGGGGACGGCAGGCCGCCCTGCGCGGCTGCCGCTTTTTTGTGCAGGGGTGTGATTCTATGCCGAGGGCGACTGCGGCCCGGACGGCGCGTCGCCCGAGGCTGTTGCCGCAGTCTGGCGCAGCCGGATGAGCCGCCACACCCGCAGTTTGTCCTGTTCCTTCATGCTGGCCCACCGCGCGATTTCGTCGAGTGTTCGGGCGCAGCCACGGCAGAGTCCGGTCGCTTCGTCCATGCTGCAGACGTTGATGCAGGGCGAAGGGACGGTCATGGTCAGCGCAATTCGGGTGGGGCGCTGAGCGCGCTGGGCTGCACCGCCAACCAGCGTGCCAGATCATCGGGTTGCAGCGCGAACACCGCATGCGGATGCCCCGCTGCCGCCCAGATGCGATCGAAGCGCCAGAGGCTGTCGTCGAGCAGGGCGATGGGCGGCTGGGTATGGCCCACCGGGCTGACGCCGCCGATGGCAAAGCCGGTGGCGGCGCGCACGAAATCGGCGTCGGCCCGCGCAAGCTTGCCCACCTGCGCCGCCGCGGCTTTTTCGTCCACCCGTCGGTCGCCGGCGCAGACCACCAGCACCGCGCGGCTGCTGGACACATGACGGAACACGATGGACTTGGCGATCTGGCCAAGCGCCACGCCGAGGGCATCGGCCGCCTGCTGCGCGGTACGCGCGGCGGCGTCGAGCATGACGGGCCGCTCGGCATGGCCCAACGCGGCCAGCGCGTCGATCACGCGCTGCACGGAATCGGAAGGGGAAGGAATGGCTGTTGTTTGCATGATGAAGCGGATCAAGCGGCGCAACCGGGTTCGCCTTGCTCCTGAGAAAACGCAGGGCCGCCCCAAGTTTTCTCATCCCCCTCGGGGGGCGGGCTGGGCATCCCCCTCCCAACCTCCCCCACGGGTGGGGGAGGTGAAGTCACTCCCTCCCCGCTGGTGGGGAGGGCCGGGGTGGGCATCCCCCTCCCAACCTCCCCCACGGGTGGGGGAGGTGAAGTCACTCCCTCCCCGCTGGTGGGGGGGGCCGGGGTGGGGATGGCCCGGCCCTGGGGGCGCTCAGTGGCCCACTTGGCGAGCAGCGCCTTGCCCGCGCGGCTGTTGTTCGGACGGTTGATGGCGCGGGTGATGAAGTCGCCCGCCTCGACCACGGCGCGCAGGTTCACTCCCGTTTCAATGCCCAGGCCTTGCAGCAGGTAGAGCACGTCCTCGGTGGCGACATTGCCGGTGGCGCCCTTGGCATAGGGGCAGCCGCCCAGACCGGCGACGGAGGAATGAAAGCTCGCCACGCCCATCTGCAGCGCCGCAAGAATGTTCGCCAGCGCCTGGCCGTAGGTGTCGTGGAAGTGACCGGCCAGCCTGTCTATGGGGAAGGCTGCGGCGCCGGCCTCGAACACGGCCTGCACCGCGCCCGCTGTGCCCACGCCGATGGTGTCGGCAATGTCGATGGAGTCGCAGCCGAGACCCGCCATGCGGCGCACGACTTCGGCCACCGCTGACGGTTCGACCGCGCCCTGGTAGGGGCAGCCCAGCGCCACCGAGATGCTGCCGCGCAGCTTCACTCCTGCACTCTTGGCGGCCTCGGCCACGGGACGGAAGCGCTCGATCGATTCGGCGATGGAACAGTTGATGTTCTTCTGCGCGAAAGCCTCGCTCGCGGCGCTGAACACCACCACCTCATCCACGCCCGCAGCCAGCGCCGCCTCCATGCCTTTCATATTAGGCACGAGGGCCGAGTACACGGCGCCCGGACGGCGGCGGATGGCCGCCATCACCTCGCTGCTGCCCGCCATCTGCGGCACCCACTTGGGCGAGACGAAGGCGGCGGCTTCGACGTTGGGCAGCCCCGCGGCGGACAGGCGGTCGATGAGATCAACCTTCACGGCAACGGGCACGGGGTTGGCCTCGTTCTGCAAGCCGTCACGCGGGCCGACTTCCACGACTTCGACGAATTTCGGCAAACGGTTCAAAGTGGACATGGCGGTCTCCAGTTCAATAACCCAGCCGCATGTCCACCACGCCGCCGGGCTGGTCGCCGCGTTCGATGGCGGCAATCTTGCGCATCACCTGCGCTGCGGACGGACCCACCAGGGTCTGCGCGGCCACGTGCGGGGTGACGCGCACCCGCGGATGGCTCCACAGCGCATCGGCCGCGGGCAAGGGCTCGGTGGCAAACACATCGAGCAGGGCGCTGGCCAGATGCCCGCCGTGCAGCAGATCGAGCAGATCGGCCTGATCGATCACCGCGCCCCGGCTGGCGTTGATGAGATGCGCGCCCTGCGGCAAACGGCTGAGGGCAGCGTAATCGAGCAGGCCGCGGGTGTCTGCGGTCAGCGGCAACAACACCACCAGCACCCGGGTCTGCGCCAGAAATTCATCGAGGCGGTCCAGGGCGTAGATCGGGCAGCTCAGCTCGGCGGCAAAGCGCGATTGTCCGCTGCGGCTGCAGGCCAGAATGGGAAAGTCCATCGCCGCCACGCGCCGGGCGGCGGCTGCGCCCACCTGCCCCAGACCGAGGAAACCCACGGTGAAACTGGCGCGCGGCGGCAAGGGCAGCGGCTCCCAGAGGGCCTTGGCCTGCAGCGCCGCGTAATCGGT
>JAQTVS010000173.1 GCA_028706735.1 Thiomonas sp. | reverse complement strand
CAGCGGCGCCGGACACGACGCCATGATGCTGCACACCGTCATGCCGCAGGCCATGCTGTTCGTGCGCGGCGAAAACGCCGGCATCAGCCACAACCCGCTGGAATCGAGCACAGCCGACGATCTCGACCTCGCCTGCGCCGCTTTCCAACATCTCCTCGACACCCTCGCCGCATCATGACCGACAGCGCTTCCAACCCCACGCCCTACGCCGCACTCGATCATTGGGTCGATACCCATTTCGACGAACAGACCCGCATGTTGCAGGAACTGGTGCGCGTGCCCACCGACACCCCTCCGGGCAACAACGCCCCGCACGCAGAACGCACAGCGCAATTGCTGGCCGACTTCGGCATGACGGCAGAGAAGGTCGCCATTCCCCCAGAAGTGTGCAAAGCGCATGGCCTACAGTCGATCACCAACCTCATCGTGCGACGCCCTTACGGCGCAGGCGGCCCAGTCATCGCGCTCAACGCCCACGGCGACGTGGTGCCACCGGGCGAAGGCTGGACACACGACCCCTATGGCGGCGAAATCGAAGACGGCAAGCTCTACGGCCGCGCCGCCGCCGTGAGCAAATGCGACTTCACCACCTACACCTTCGCCGTGCGCGCCCTTGAGGCGCTGGGCGTGCCGCTCAAGGGCGGCATCGAACTGCACTTCACCTACGACGAAGAGTTTGGCGGCGCCCTCGGCCCCGGCTGGCTGCTGGAACACGGCCTGACCCGCCCCGATCTGGAAATCGCCGCAGGCTTCAGCTATCAAGTGGTCAACGCCCACAACGGCTGCCTGCAACTTGAAGTGACGGTGCACGGCGTCATGGCGCACGCCGCCATTCCGCACACCGGCGTGGACGCGCTGCAGGGCGCCGTGGCCGTACTGAACGCCCTCTATGCCCAGAACGCGCTCTACCGCAAGGTGCATTCGCAGGTGCAAGGCATCGACCACCCGTATCTCAACGTCGGACTGATCGAAGGCGGCGCCAACACCAACGTCGTGCCGGGCAAGGTGGTGCTCAAACTCGATCGCCGCATGATCCCCGAAGAAGACCCGGCCACGGTCGAAGCCGAACTGCGGCGCGTCATCGAACAGGCCGCCGCCACCGTTCCCGGCATCACCGTGGACATCCGCCGCATGCTGCTCGCGCGCGCGCTCAAACCCATTCCCGGATTCGAGCGCCTGGCGACGCCGCTGCAGCACCATGCGCAAACCCTGTTCGGCGAACCCATCCCGGTGATCGGCACCCCGCTCTACACCGATGTGCGCCTGTATGCCGAGCATGGCATACCCGCCGTGATCTACGGCGCCGGCCCCCGCACCGTGCGGGAAAGCAATGCCAAGCGCGCCGACGAGCACCTCGTGCTCGACGACCTGCGCCGCGCCACGCAAGTCATCGCCCGCACCCTGTTCGATCTGCTGCGCTGAATCTGCCTTGCCCGCAGGCGACCAAACCCACGCCAAGCCCTAAACTCCGCATGGTTTCGAACTCGCGCGAGAAATGTCGGCATGCACCCAGAGAGCTTGTTATTCAAAACCGGAAAGGGACAGGAGGAGATCGCCAAGCGGGCCGTTCTGCAATCGCGCGTCTTGCGCAATGTGCTGCTTCTGGTGGACGGCAAACGCGACGTGCAAACCCTGCGGGAGTTGATGCAGGCCATCTCCGCGCCCGACGACGCGCTGGAACAACTGCTCGCGCAGGAACTGATCGCTGTACCTGCAGCACCCGAGCCGCCGGCTGCCGCACACGCTGAGGAGAAGGTGGATTCGTTCTTGCATGATGATGACAAACTTCCATCCGAACTGGCGCTCGACACGCGCACCCCATCCGGAAAAATCAACTCCTCCGCCGATTTTTCCAGCCTTTACGAGCAGATCAACGGCTTAGTGAGCAAGCACCTCGGCATGCTCAAGGCCTACGGCCTGCAACTCAAGATCGAGCAATGCCAGACGCCCGACCAGTTGCTCGCCCTGCTCCCGGAAATCAAGAACGCGCTGGTGGCCAAGCATGGCGAGGCCAAGGCCGTTGCCCTGCTGCGCGAGCTCGGCAAGTAGGCCGCACTGGGCTCAACGCGGCGCGAAGAACCACGCGCACACCGCGATCGACGCGATGATGCCGGCCAGATCGGCCGCCAGCGCACAGCCCACGGTATGGCGCACGCGCTTGATGCCCACCGCACCGAAGTACACCGCCACCACATAGAACGTGGTCTCGGTGCTGCCCTGCATGGTCGCCGCGAGCAGCGCCGGGTAGCTGTCCACACCATAGTGCTGCATGGTCTCGATCAGCATGGCGCGCGCCGCGCTGCCCGAGAACGGCTTGACCAGCGCCGTGGGCAGCGCCGCAACGAAGTCGGTATTCATGCCCAGCCCATGCACCACCCAGCGGATGCCCTCCAGCGCATAGCCCAGCGCGCCCGAGGCGCGCAACACGCCTACCGCGCACAGCATGGCCACCAGATAGGGCAACAGGTCGCGCGCCACGCCAAAACCGTCCTTGGCGCCTTCGATGAAGGCTTCATACACCGGCACGCGCTTCACCGCGCCAGCCAGCAGAAACATGAGGATGACGCCGAACAGCACCAGATTGCCGACCAGCGCCGAGACGCTGGCCAGCGCCGCCGCGCTGAGCGTCGCCAACCCCGCGAGCAGTGCGCCCAGCAAGAGCGCACCGCCGCCCAGATAGGCCAGCGCCACCGGGTCCCAGAGTTTGAGCCGCTGCATCCACGCCACGCTGAGCAGGCCGGCCAGCGTGGACGCGCTGGTGGCGATCAGAATGGGCAGGAACACCAGCGTCGGGTCGGGCGCGCCCTGCTGCGCGCGGTACATGAAGATGCTCACCGGCAGCAGCGTCAGCGACGAGGCGTTGAGCACCAGGAACAGGATTTGCGCATTGCTCGCCGTGTCCTGGCTGGGATTGAGCGTCTGCAGTTCGCGCATGGCGCGCAGGCCGATGGGCGTGGCGGCGTTGTCCAGCCCCAGCACATTGGCGGCGAAGTTCAGGGTGATCAAGCCAATGGCGGGATGCCCCTCGGGCACCTCCGGCATCAACCGCTTGAACAGCGGCCCGAGCGCTCGCGCCAGCACCTCCACCAGCCCCGCGCGCTCGGCGATGCGCAGCAGCCCCAGCCACAGGGTGAGCGTGCCGAACAGCAGCACCATGACCTCGACCGAGAGCTTGGCCATGGCGAACAGGCTTTCGGTGATCGCGGCGAATACGGCCGCATCGCCCGCCAGCAGCCAGCGCGCCAGTGCAGCGAGGGCGGCGACCAGAAAAAATCCAAGCCAGAGGCGGTTGAGCATGAGATGTCTTGAAGAAAATTCTGCCGTGAACTATCGCACAAGGAATCGCCACAAGCTGCCGCAATTGCAACGCAGAACCAGCCTGCCCCGTGTCCGCACATCTTGGGTGCGGCCCATCCGCAAGGACAAATTCCCTGCGGTTTCTCTGGGCGACGGATTTGCGGCACAGTGCAGTCCATCAACCTCGACGGAGCACACACCATGCGCGCAATCTGGAACGATGCAGTAGTCGCGGAAAGCGACGATACCGTGGTCGTCGAAGGCAATCATTACTTCCCGCTCGACACCGTGCAGCCCGGCATACTGGAGCCGAGCGCCACGCACACCACCTGCCCCTGGAAGGGAACAGCGCACTACTACACCCTCGTGGCGAACGGACGACGCAACCCCGACGCGGTGTGGTTCTATCCCGACCCCAAACCCGCCGCCAAGGAAATTGCCGGGCGGGTGGCGTTCTGGAAAGGCGTCGTCGTCAAACCCTGAGCGATAAGCTTTGGGGCACTGACCGTTGCCTCAAGGCTTGCGTTTGAACGATTTGCTGCCTGCGGGCATCGGCGCGGCGCGGCGCTTGGGTGCGGCTGGCGCATCGCCCGCGTCAAAGCGCCGCGCTGGCGCGCGCGTTGCCGGGCGTTCCCCAGCGTCGCGCACCGGCTCAGATTTGCTGAGCTGCAATTGCCGTCCGCCCACCCAGGTTTTCTGCAGCGTGCGGAACACATCCTTGGGCATGCCCTCGGGCAGTTCGACAAAGCTGTGGTCGCCGCGAATGGCGATATTGCCGATGTGCTTGTTTTCAAGCCCGGCCTCGTTGGCGATGGCCCCCACCAGATTGCGCACTTCCACGCCGTGATCGCGCCCGACTTCGACGCGGTAGGTCTCGAAACGCACGTCGCCCGTGGCGGGCGCACTGCGCGCCGCACGCTCGGCCCGGGCAGGCCGCTCGGCGTGCTCGGTGTCGGCATGCGCCGTGCGCTGCGGCACGCCCACTTCTTCGCGCACCTGCATCAGGGTCTGAGTGAACGACTCCAGATCGCGAGGTTTGGCGCGCTCGCGCGGCGCACGCGCAGGGGCCGCGTCGTCGCGCGACGCGCGCGCCGGGCGCGGTGCGCGCGGCTCACGCGTTTCGCGGGCCTCGCGTGGTTCCCGCTCCCGGCGCGGGGCCTCGGTCTCCGCGCTGTAGGACGGTTCGCTGCCAGGGCGCATGAGCAGCGGCTTGTTGCCCTGCACCATGCGCGCCAGCGCCGCGGCAATCTCGATGGCCGGAATGTCGAATTCCTGCTCGTAACGCTCGACCAGACGCTGGTAATCCTCCAACCCTTCCCGCTCGCGCGCTTCAGTGATGCGCTCCATGAAGCGGCTGATGCGGCTGTCATTCACCGCTTCAGTGCTGGGCAGTTGCATCTGCGTGATGGGCTGGCGCGTGGCGCGTTCGATGGCGCGCAGCAAATGCCGCTCGCGCGGCGTGACAAACAGAATGGCATCGCCACTGCGCCCGGCACGACCGGTGCGGCCAATGCGGTGCACATAGCTTTCGGTATCCGTCGGGATGTCGTAGTTCACCACATGGCTGATGCGCTCCACATCCAGCCCGCGCGCCGCCACATCGGTGGCCACGAGGATGTCAAGCTGGCCGTCCTTGAGCCGCTGCACCATGCGCTCACGCAGCGCCTGCGGCACGTCGCCATTGAGCGCCGCGGCGGTGAAACCGCGCGCCGCAAGCTTCTCGGCCAATTCCTCGGTCGCCTGCTTGGTGCGGGCGAAGATGATCATGCCCTCGAACGGCTCGACCTCCAGAATGCGTGTGAGCGCGTCGAGCTTGTGCAGGCCGCTGACCATCCAGTAGCGCTGCTGAATGTGCGTCGCCGTGGTCGTGGCCGCCTTGATGGTGATCTCCTGCGGATCGCGCAGATAGGTCTGCGCAATTCGCCGGATGGCCGAGGGCATGGTGGCGGAAAACAGCGCCACCTGCCGCTGCGGCGGGGTTTTTTTCAGGATGGACTCGACATCGTCGATGAAGCCCATGCGCAGCATTTCGTCGGCCTCGTCGAGCACCATGTGCGCCAGTTGGTCGAGCTTGAGCGTGCCGCGCTCCAGGTGATCGATGATGCGCCCCGGCGTGCCCACCACGACATGCGCGCCGCGCTTGAGCGAGGCGAGCTGCGGCACATAGCTTTGTCCACCATAGATGGGCAGCACATTGAAACCCGGCAGATGCGTGGCATAGCGCGCAAACGCCTCGGCCACCTGGATGGCCAGCTCGCGCGTGGGCGCCAGCACCAGCGCCTGGGTGTGGCGTGCATTGCAGTCGATTTTCGCCAGGATGGGCAGCGCAAACGCCGCCGTCTTGCCGGTGCCGGTCTGCGCCTGGCCGAGCACGTCGCGCCCGGCCAGCAAGGGCGGGATGGTCGCCGCCTGAATGGGCGACGGCGTTTCATATCCCACATCGCGCAGGGCTTGCAGCAACGGCTCGGGCAAGCCGAGTTCAGCGAAGGGAGAGATTTCTTGGGAAGTCATGATGAGGGCCTTGAAGACGGCTAAACCTCTATTGTGCGCGCGACACCGAAACCTAATCCGAATGTGCAATGTGTCGAAGCTGTTTCAGACCAAAAAGTCACACATCGATACATTGAAGTGCTGAAAAAGCCACAATCTCTCAATATTGCAAACTGAAATCACATTTATCCCCGAAGAACGTAATAAAAACCCTCTAGGAGCCTGTCGGGCTTTGGTCGTCGAAAGCGAAAATGGGGCCCAGCGAGGACAGTTTTTGCCGGATTTGTAGACCCATAGCCCCGCTATGGGTCAAAAAGACGGTGAAAAATGGACCGCTGCGGCCCATTTGCAGCCGACGATTCCAAAGCCCGACAGGCTCCTA